>JAGRAN010000044.1 GCA_020434585.1 Bdellovibrionales bacterium | reverse complement strand
CGGTAAACGAAATCTGCGATCGTGGCGCCGGCCCAATCGGCGCCAGAAATTACCTCGCACCAGATCCGCTGGGTCCGCTACCTGATGCCCAGCCGCTGTTTTCTGTACTTCGCGGGGTAGTCGCAGCGATAAACGAATTTGCGAATAACGCTGTTGCGGGCGACTTAATTGGGGTCAAGGCTTTTGACGACTGCGTTGTAACAGACCCGGCGAGTGCCCGCTTTTTCGACCTCGGCCCAGTCAGCAACATTCCAACTTCCGCAATAGATCCCGACCATGCTTCACGCGCTTTTCTCGACAACATGTTCTTCCCGCTGGGGAACTACAACACTGACGGAGGACAAGCGCTTAGTAATGCTCTATCTGACCTTTCGAACGCACCGAACGCCCTGCTTGCTTCAAGTTTCGTTGTAATATTCACCGACTGGTTATTTAACTGCGAAGGCGATCCTACTCGTAACTGTGTTAACAACTACAGCACTCACGACTTAGCGATGACTGAGGCGCAAACGCTTGCCGATCTTTATGCATCCCAGAGAGTGGCCGCCCACATCATTTACGCAGGTGCAGCTGTATTCCCACACACTCTGCTATATCGCTCACTTGACTCCGGTGCCTGTATGCAAGACCTGGAAGCCCGCTATTTGGGAATTGATTTTGTAAGACCAGGCTGCGCGGATCCGATTTCATGCAACAACTCGTTCAACAACATGCTGTTCGGACTCGGATCCTACTCTGGCCACATCTTGAATGCGTATGACTTTGCTCGCAAGACAGGCGGTGAATTCGTGGCACTTCGCGATCCATGCGTAACTGGGTCAGATGTTACCCCTGCTCTAGACGCTGCCTGCGCTGCCGCGCCTGCTTGGTCTTGGACAAATCCTCCAGTTCCTTCTGAAGCGTATGCGCCGCCTTACACGGAAGGAGCCAATCCTGGTGAGAACGAAGTGATTTGCGAACCGACAGGCGTAAGTAAAGACGTTCAGGTACAGAACGCCATAGCGAGAATCATGGGCATACACCCATTTAAGTTGATGCAGTAGGCCTTGGCGCTGCGATCGCTAGACTGTTGAAATTCGTTCCAATTCAGACTTCAACATAATGGTGTTGTACGGCTTAGGTATAAAGCCGTCGACGCTCTCAAGCGGAAAGCTCCCGGCGACGTGCGTTTCCGAATAACCGCTGGAAAGCAAAATCTTCACTGACGAATTAACACCACGAATGTGAGACACTACGCGAGATGAATGGGTCCCTGGAATATCGTAGTCCAGGATCACACAGTCAATATCGTCTGCTGCCCGTTCATACACCTCGATTGCATCAGCACCATCCGCGGCAAGCGCGACCGTAAAGCCAAAGGACGTTACGATGTCCGCCAGAACTTCCCGGACAAACTCATCGTCTTCGACAATGAGGACGGTCGTTCCGGAGGTCATCGTGCTGCTTGAACTGCTCGGCATGTCCGCACTGCCGCGCGAACTTTCGCCTGGGACATTTAACCTTCCCATTTTGCACTTCCCCCTTAGCGTTCGCGGCAAAAGAATAATTAACCGCTGTGTCAAAATTCTACCGAGTCGATAGATCTTAATCCACGTGCCAACCCGTACTGGCAGTTTATTCACCTTGCTCCAGGCAAATTTCCGAGAACTCCACCCTGAGACCTCAGAACTCCTAAGCACCGGGAATGGTTTAATTTAGATGAACGGTTACGGGAAGCTACGCACTATTGTGGACACCCTGCATAAGTAGCGGTTGTTGCTCAGCTCGGGCCATGTTGCAGTTCGATGAAAATTTTATTCAAGCAAGTTTTTTGTGCATACAATTTTTTTTTCGGCAAAAGTTTACGACAGTTTTAGTGAATGAACCGCTAAGCATGAACAATCACTTCAACTTCGACTCTAATGCTAATTCCAAAATACGCTCGCTAGGTTCAAAGTTGGCAAGAGCGCTGAGCCCGAGACGTGTAACGGCAAGCGAGATTAAGTCGCCTTCCGCAAGGGTCTGAGATCCTTCATAATACTGGCCCGCACGCAGCATCACCTGCTTGGGTATCATCCCAATCAGCTCGCTGCCGCGCACTTCAACTCCCAGCGTCCCGGCACATTTCCGACATGCTTCATACGCCTCCGCCAGACCGCAGGCTTCGAGGCGAGTTAGATTCATCGACACCTGCCAGCAGCCATACCGCTCCATGTACCATCCGATAGCCTTAACTCCTGCTAAATGTGGACCCGAGCCGGCCCCCTTCTCGCGCACCATCGCCGCAATTTTGCGCGCAGCTGAACCGTCTGCACCGACCAAGTTTACGTTGAACGCCGCAAGGAACTCTCTAGCACCTGTGATAAGCGCTCCAAAGCGCGGTTGAAATTCGATCGGCCCAAAATCCGGCAGCCATTCAGGCTCCCTCAGCTTTTGCGCTAAGCCTTCGTATTCCCCACGGCGCACATCAGCCAGATTTCTGCGTTGCGGCCCGCTGGCAGCCGCTTCATACAAATAAACGGGAAGACCAAGCTCGGAACTGACTCGCTGGCCCAATGTCTTCGCAAGCTGAACGCATTCAAATAAATCCACTCCACTGAGCGGAACGAACGGCAGCACATCAACAGCGCCACTGCGCGGGTGCTCACCGTGGTGCATCTGCATATCAATGTGCTTAGCTGCGGATTCGACTAACGCGAAGCTCCCCTCCAGCACATCTGCGGGCGACCCGACGTAAGTAAAAACGGTTCGATTCGCGTCTTCACCAATATCAACGTGAAGCACCGAAACATTCGTCGCAGCTAAATCGGAAAGAATTCGTTCGACTTGCTCGCGCTCTCGGCCGGCGCTGATGTTAGGAACGCATTCGACTAAACGCTCAGCCACTACAGGTAACTAGTTTGACTCCTGCCAGGACGCTTGGCCGGAAAGTTCAATCTTACTCTGAAAGCGGCTTTCATCACTGCCGCTTTCCGTTATCCAAAGACTAACATCTTCGGGTCGGAGTTTCCCCACTATGTGGCTCGGTCCGCCGTCAAGGATTCGCACATGCTCCTCAACCGACTTCCCGAGATCGTCTGGACGGGCCAGAAGCACCAGGGCGACATTTCCGCGAAAACCCTCTTTGCCTTGACGAGTAGCGCCGAGAACCAACTCCGCATTTGTCGCAGGGACGCCGATTTCTGAAATGTCGTATCCGCCTTCAAATTTTGCAGGCGCATTGGTTCTTAGCTTTTCACCAAAACTTAGCACTCCGCTTTGCGGACTCTCAAAAGGCGCTCCTACGTCTTGAACGTATATTGCAAGTGAATTGCGCGGTTGAATTACCAGCGACACTGCGTACCACTTTTTAGGCGTTAGAGAAATCGAATCAAACGGGAACCAGCCGCCGGCGCCTTTCGCGTCGCGCCAGTAAGCCTCAACTCTCAAGGAAGTTGCTCGGCGGTGCACGCCGACAGCCCAGCCCGGATAGGGGCGCTTATTTCTCGCGTATTTTGCAATCAAATTATGACGGTAAGTCGTATCTGGCAGCTCATCAAAGCGCACCAGAAAGGAAACGAGGAAATTCTTATCTACGGCCGCGTCCAGTTCGGGGTAAGAGTTAATCGAAGCAAACGCAACTCCAGAGCCGACAGTAATTACCTTCGGCATGTTGCCTTTACCTAGGTCGTCCGCCGAGCCGTCATGTGGGGGCGCAGTTAAATCTCGAGTACTGGAGGCGTCGGAGTAATAAGTTGAGATAAGCAGAACTGAGCCGAGAACTGGAGCAATGAATCCAAGCAGAGAGAATAAGAAGATGCGCATCTGTGACAACAGTCTTTGCTCCAAGCTTCAGACGACAAACTAGCGGAACGCCGGTCACGTGAACAAAACACAAGTGCAAACCAGCTGCGGAATCAAACCGCGCTAAGGCTACGCTGCGCCGGTATCTTCCTCGTCGGAATCCTCGTCGGAAACTTCGAATCCTTCAGCAATCTCAAACTCTTCTGCGGCTGCTTCGAGATTTTGGCGAGCTTCTTCAGTCTCTTGCGCTTCTTCCTCGTCAGTAGACTGAGCTTTGGAAACAGTAACTTTGAAAACGGCGGTAACTTCAGGGTGAAGTTTAACAGAAACTCGGTGATCACCCACGGAGCGAATCGGCTCGGAAAGCAGCACTCGGCGGCGATCTACTTCAACGCCATTCTCAGCAAGCTTAGCAGCAATGTCCCGGTTCCCAATCGAACCGAAAACCTTTCCACCGGACCCGACACGAAGCGTGAAATTCAGCTCAAGTGCGGAAACTTCCTTGGCGCGCTCCTCTGCTGCACCCTGCAGCTGTCGCTTCTTTGCCTCGATTCGACGGCTCATGTGCGCTACTTGACTTGCGCTGGCCGAACCGACTTCAATCGCTGCACCGCGAGGAATCAAAAAGTTTCTCGCGTAGCCGGGCTTAACAGTGACCGTCTCTCCGATGTCACCAACGCCAACTACATCTTCAGTTAGAATGATTTGCATCACTTCCTCCGCGTAATCCTAAAAACGCTGAATTTAAGCTTAAGCCTGCGCGTCGGCAGATTGATCGTCATCATCGATATCGTCATCGTCCTGAGGGATATCGTCACTGTCGTCATCGCTCGAGCTTCTGCTGTCGCGTGAGCCGCGCTCACCTTGCAGCGGAGCAGCTTGTTCACGAAGCTTGGTTGAAAGCGGTGGTGCAAACTCATCACGCTCGACGATTAGCACCCGCAGGCAATTGTCGTTGATTTTGAGCTGACGGTTCAGGTCGCTAACGAGGTTGTTGTCAGCATTGAAGTCAATCACGACGTAAATGCCGTATTGTTTCTTCTGGATCGGATAGGCAAGCTGCCTGCGACCCCAGAGTTGATTGCTAACAACTGAACCACTGTGAGCAGAAATCGTCGCCTCAATTTTGGCGATCTCTTCCTTCACCGCTTCTTCGCTCAGCTCAGAGTCAAAGATGATAACTGCTTGATATTCTAAACTGTCTTTTCGAAAATTAGCCATTTTCCTAAGCCGTCAATTTCACGTTCGGCACCTATCGCCGCGCGAAGGGAATTCTATACCAACATTGGGGCAATAACTAAAGCGACAATTGACATTAATTTAACCAAGATATTCATCGACGGTCCGGAAGTATCTTTAAACGGATCGCCGACTGTATCTCCGATTACAGCCGCTTTGTGTGAATCACTACCCTTTGCTTCGCCTTCGACTTCGCCAGATTCGATCATCTTTTTGGCGTTGTCCCAAGCTCCGCCGCTGTTCGCCATGAACAGTGCAAGCACGACGCCGCTGACCAGAGATCCAGCCAGCATTCCACCGAGAGCTTCAGCACCGAGACCAAAGCCGATGATCAGCGGAGCCACTACCGCCAAAACGCCCGGAGCAATCATCTCGCGCAGTGCAGCCTTGGTTGAAATCGCAATGCAGCGTTCTGAGTCTCCCTTTACGCCTTCCTTGCCTTCAAGCAAACCAGGGATTTCTTTGAACTGGCGTCGAATTTCAGAAACCATGTCGCCAGCAGCTTTACCAACTGAAGTCATCGTCATCGCTGCGATTACAGCCGGGAGCATTGCACCGATCAGCAGACCGACTACAACCAAAGGCTCCGTCAGACTTACTTGAATTGGAACAGGCACCGCCTGAGTAAACGCTGAGAACAGGGCCAGCGCGGTTAATGCAGCAGAGCCAATCGCGAAGCCTTTTCCAATCGCAGCAGTTGTGTTGCCGAGGCTGTCCAGTTCGTCAGTAATCTTTCTGACATCAGGCCCGAGACCTGACATTTCAGAGATACCACCCGCGTTGTCAGCAATTGGTCCATAAGCATCAACGCTCATCGTTACGCCTACTGTGGCAAGCATGCCGACTGAGGCAATTCCGATGCCGTAGAGGCCGCCAAAGTAGTTAGCAACCAAAATCGCAACACAAATTCCGATGAGCGGAGCGGCGACACTTTCAAAGCC
>JAGRAN010000043.1 GCA_020434585.1 Bdellovibrionales bacterium | reverse complement strand
ATCTTCTGCAGCGACTCAATGTCCAGGCCCATTTCTTCAGCGACTTCTTCGTCTTTAGCTGGTCGGCCGAGCTTCTGTTCCAGCTTTTGGTAGGCAGATTCGAGCTTGTGAGCCTTGTGGCGAAGCGATCTCGGTGCCCAGTCCTGGGAGCGGAAGCTATCGAGAATTGCGCCCCTGATGCGGAACTGGGCGTATGTAGAGAAATTGGTTTCGTGCCGCGGATCGTATTTTTCGAGGGCGTCGACTAGACCGATGATTCCGGAGTTTAGCATCTCCTTGATATCGACCTCCGCTGGAAGTCTTCCAGCGAGACGGTGTACGACGCGTTTAACGAGCGGCAAAAAGCTGCGAATCAGCTCCTCGCGTTCCGCTTCGTCAATCGTCCTATATGATTCGGCGGCGAGCCTTTTAACCTTCGCCACGCTTCATCTCCTCCCACGATGCCCAAGACTTTATTATGATGCGCCCTATGACTCCGAGGATTAAAATAACGGCAAGTCCCCGAAATATAATGGTAAATAGCCCTGACCCCGAGGCTGCGCTGCCAACCATCATCGTCAGCGTTGCGAGGGTCGAGACCCCTGTCCAATAGCGGTGAAAGCCCTCGTAACGAACTTTCAACGTCTTACGCTTACTTTTAGTTTCGGCTTTTGCCATTTTTAGGTCCGCACAAAGATTCGACTAGTGGTTTTCCAGCAGAGCTTTAAAGAAGAACTGCATCCCCCCGCTCGGGTTTCGTCTGCCTTCGCTTTCCAATACCTTTTTCGCAATTTTCGTAATATCCAGGCTTGCTCTCGTGCTCGGATAGAGTTCGAGAAATGGCCGCTGCGCAACTACAGCTTCGCTAACCGCGGAATCGTCGGAAATTGAGCCTAAGTACTTCAGGCTTACGTTTAGGAAACGGTCACAGGCAGCAGCGAGCTGACCGTAAGTAGTTTTTCCGTCCCCGCCTCGCGGCGTTCTATTTGCGATAATCGAAAAGTTTTTCACGCCGTGATTGTTCGTCAGGACCTTAATAAGCGCATACGCGTCAGTTCTCGACGTTGGCTCGCAGTCAACTACTACGAATATCTCTTCTGCTGCGGTGCAGAAATACATGACGTTGCTGCCAATGCCCGCTCCAGTATCGACGATCATGTAATCGTAGTTTGATCCTAATTCATCGAGTGCTTCAACCAGAAGTGCTCGCTCTTCTTCGGACAAATTTGACAGCTCGGGAAAGCCGCTTCCTGATGGGATAATGTCGAAGCCCAAGTCGTGAGAGACAATTACGTCTTCAATACTGGCTTCTTTCGTTAAAACTTCCCGGAGAGTAGCTGCTGGTTCGAAGCCCAACATGATGTTGATATTTGCCAGTCCAAGGTCCGCATCCAGCAGCAGAACACGTTTGCCCTGTTGGGTTAGCGCAAGGCCCAAATTGACGCTAGTGTGCGTTTTGCCTACGCCGCCTTTCCCGCTGGTAACCGCTATTACACGTGCCGGAGTGCTCATTCTATTCCTCTTCAGACGCCGCCGTCTCGCCTCGTCTAAACGTACTATTCTTCCCGCCATTCACGGAGTCCTCGTATATATTAAGATACCATAGAGCCGACCAGCGGCTCCGATTTTTAAATCGATTGCTTATTCCTCAAACCCAATAACTCCGACTGATTGCACTTTGGTCGAGGGACCAATTTCTTGGTGCGAAATCACGACGTAGCCGGGGATAAATCTTTCTGTAAAATTGTAAATCGACGAACGCAGCGCAGCTGGAGCGAGAAGGATTGGCGTGGCGCCTGCCTGAGCGAAGCGCTCAGCAGAAGCTTTTAGCTTGCTAATGAAGCGCTGCGCTACTCCTGGTTCAAGCGCGAGGTACGACCCTTGCTCGGTAACTTGCAGTGCGTCTGTCAGTGTTCGTTCAAGTGGTGCAGTCATGTTGACTAGTTTAAGCACGCCGTCGTCTGCTACATGCTTTGCCGTGATTGAACGCGCCAGCGATCGGCGAACCTGTTCAATTAATCGTTCAGTGGATTTAAGGCTCGGCCCCCAATCAGCTAGAGTTTCCATGACGCTGCGCAAGTCGCGGATGCTGACGCCTTCGCGAAGCAGTCCAGCGAGGACCTGCTGAACCTGGCCAAGAGAAAGAGCGTTCGGAACGACCTCTTCAACCAGTTTCGGACAAGTCTTGGCCAAGTTGTCCAAGAGCTGTTGAACTTCTTGTCGGCCAAGAATCTCATGCGCGTGATTCTTCACAACTTCAGTGATGTGTGTTGTGACAACGGTTGACGGGTCTACCACAGTGTAGCCTGAGAACTGCGCACGCTCCTTGTCTGCGTCCGCAATCCAAAGCGCATCGAGACCGAAGGCAGGCTCTTTTGTAGGAATACCCGGAATTTTCGCATCTACACCACCTGGATCCATTGCGAGGTGATGGTGCGGCTTGACGTTGCCGCTGGCAATTTCAATACCTTTGAGCATTAGGCGATACTGATTGGGCTCCAGCCGCACGTTATCTCTGATATGAATCGGCGGTACGATAAATCCCATCTCCAGCGCGAATTGTCTGCGCAGCGCTCTAATTCGATCAATCAGATCTCCGCCGCTGGATACATCAACAAGCGGAACCAATTCATACCCAACTTCAAGTTCGAGAAGATCGACACCGAGCAACCGCTGCACTTCTTCCGTGCTGCCTGGCGCTGGTTTGCTGGATGCTTCTGCGGCAGTTTGAGCCTCAACGGCTTGCATTTTTTCCGCTTCTTCTGCTGTTCGAGCGGCGCTGAAGCTCAGCATGCCGGTGGTGATGCTAAGCAGCATGAACGGCACAAATGGAAGACCCGGTACCATTGCAAACAGGAAAGCAACGCCAGATGAGAGCATTAGGGGTTGCTGATACCTGGTCAACTGTCCAGTTACCTCAGAACCCAAATCTTCGCCGGAGGCTGCACGCGCGACGATAATACCGGCGGAGGTAGATACAATTAGTGCCGGAATTTGGCTGACTAGTCCGTCACCAACCGTCAATAGAGTGTAAGTTTCAGCAGCTTCTGCCCAAGGCATTCCGCCTTGGACTACGCCGATGAAGAATCCACCGATTATGTTAATAAAAGTAATGATGATACCGGCGATAGCATCTCCGCGAACAAACTTTGATGCACCATCCATCGACCCGTAAAATTCAGCTTCTTGGCTCAGTTCTTTCCGTTTAATTTTAGCTTCGCTTTCGCTGATCAAGCCGCTGTTTAGGTCAGAGTCGATAGCCATTTGTTTACCGGGCATTGCGTCCAACGTAAAACGAGCCGCAACTTCAGCGATTCGACCAGAACCTTTGGTGATTACCATAAAGTTAACCATCACAATGATGATGAACGCGATAACACCAATTACATAGTTTCCGCCGACAACGAATTGTCCAAAGGCTTGAATTACGTCCCCGGCGGCATCCATGCCCTTATCGCCGTTAAGTAGGATTAATCGAGTACTGGAAACGTTCATCGACAAGCGAAACAGTGTTGTCATCAGCAGAAGTGATGGATAGGACGAGAAGTCCAGCGGACGATTCATATAGAGGGAAACGAATAACACTACGAGCGAGAGAGTTATGTTGAATGAAAGTAGGATGTCGAGCAGTGTCGACGGTATTGGGATCACCATGATGATCACAATACTGATAAGTATCGCCGGAACTACGAAGCTTACACCTTTAAATTTTGCTGCTTCTTTTTGCATAACTTAAACTAAACCTGTCTTACGAAACCGAACGCTTTTTCTTTGCAAATGGATTGTTTCCGCGAAGGCGATACACGTACGCGAGTAGTTCAGCCACCGCTGTAAAGAGTTCGTACGGAATGTTTTGTCCAACCTCGACTGCTTTGAACAGCGCACGAGCCAGCGCTTTTCGTTCAAGCACCGGAACTTTGTTTTCCTTAGCTATTGTTTTAATTCTCTCAGCTACGTAGCCACGTCCTTTCGCGACCACTGTTGGCGCACTTCCTGGAGCCAGATCGTATTTAAGGGCGACCGCGATGTGAGTTGGGTTAGTTACGACAACGTCCGCGGTCCTCACGTCCTGCATCATACGCTCTCGGGCGCGCTGCAGAGCTTTCTGGCGGATTTGCATTTTTGTCTTTTCGTCACCTTCCAGAGCCTTGCGTTCGTCTTTGACTTCTTCCTTAGTCATTTTAAGTGTTCGATGTGTGTTCCACTTTTGGTAGGCGAAGTCGGCGAGGGCCAGGACGAACAGCAGGGGTACGATTCTCCAGAACACGACACTAGCGGCTTCACCGCTATAAGGAAGGAATTGGGCAATCGGCGCGTGCATTAGTGCCAGGAAACCTGGAAAAACATCGAAGAACGCAAAGTACGCGATTGGGCAGATGATAGCGAGCTTGAAAATTGATTTAAGCAGATTCACAGCGTTCTGCATTGAGAACAACCGCTTTATTCCCTTAATCGGATTTAGATTTGAAAACTTGGGGCGAAGCAGTTTAGTTGACCAGAGAAATTTAGTTTGGAAGGCCATAGTGCCTGCGCCACCGAGGGCAGCTATCAGGAAAAGCACTAGAATTTTAGGCAGCAGCAGGAGCAGGAGCCCAAGGAATTCTTTCTGCAGTTTTGGGATCGACAAGGTTCCACCGCTGTGTTTGCCAGAGAGGCCGCCGCGAAAGACGATTTCCAGGTCGTGCCACATCGACGGAGCAATCATCCACAGCGCCATAAACGCAGCCGTCAACCCAACCACTTGGCTGAGGTCATTGGACTTGGCGACCTGGCCTTCCCGGCGAGCCTCCGACAAACGTTTTGCCGTCGGCTCTTCGGACTTCTCCGCACCGCTTTCGGACTCTGCTCCCATCTAGAACACAAAACCTCGTAACTGAACCTAGGAATTTACGAAAACGCATGACAAAGGACCGGTTGGGGAGCCGGCCCCTTGCATGCAGTGAGAACTTTCGATCTCCCTTTGTGAATGTTGTTTTAAAAGCAAGGTCTATGCCCAAGATTCAGCCCTGGTGCGGTAAGGTAACGTATTGAATTAATTGCAGATAGTGTGATGAGGTGGGGGTTGAATCGTCAAAAAACCAACACAGTGAATCACTTCTCTGGCGGGGGAATCAGGGCGCGATATGTTGTGTAGTTAGGAAAAGCTGACCGACGTATTCTTCCATTTGGTCGAATTCGCCCAGCAGGTTCTCAATCATTCCCGGGAACGTATAAGCGGTGATGTACAGTCCCATTCCGATTGTTAGGGGCAGGCTAATGATGAAGATGTTGACCTGGGGAACAGACTTTGTGATTAGACCCAACACGAACTGAGTTACGAGAATACTGACCAAGATGGGTGCACTGCAGATAATAGCCACCTCAAACACGGCTGAGAATCTTTCGAGGAAGAACAGCCCCGTCTCCATTCCCGGATAAAACGAACCGATCGGCAGATTGCCGCCGTAGCCTGTGACTGCTCGAATGATCACGTGATGCCCATCTACGAGTAGGAACACCAGTGTTGCAACCAGTGACTCAATTCTAGCTAAAATTGCGAGACTTTGTCCGATGGACGGGTCAATAAGGTTGGCAAAGCCGAGACCGATTGTACCTGACACCACTTGGCCGGTGATCGCTAAGCTACTCACAATCATGGCTGGAATCGTTGCGAGTAGGTATCCCAGAGTAAATTCTGAAATTACCATCAAGCCGCCGTCAATCAAGTGCTCTGGCTGCGGCGCTTTTACTCCAGAGGTGGTAGCAGCTAGGCCGATTAGTATCGCAACTGACATTCTCACGAGTGCAGGAATTTGGCTGGTGCCGACTCCGGGCAGCGCAAACAATATTCCAGTTGAACGTGTAGTTAACAGGAACAAAGTCCAGAGAAAGGACACGTCATAGTAGCTGCTTAGGTCGGCGCTCACCTTACCCCGTTACGTGTGGAATTTGTCCCAGAGCGAAAGTTGCAAAAGCAGCCATTTTGGAAATCATCCACGGTCCGAAATAAAACAGCGCAAGAACCGTTGCTAATATTTTCGGAATAAATGCCAAGGCGGCGTCGTTAATCTGAGTTGCGGCTTGAAACACACTAACCATCAAACCTGCAGCGAGGCCCATCAGCAGTACGGGGGCAGCAACAATCATTGCGGTCTCAATACCGAAGGTTGTTACTCGCATGAAATCTTCGATTCCCATTGATTGCCTCCGTTAGTGGTAGCTTTGCACTAGATTGCCGATGATTAAATGCCATCCGTCGATCACGACAAACAGCATGAGCTTAATCGGCAGCGATATAACCGTCGGCGGAAGGGTAATCATACTCATCGACGTCAGCACCGAGGAGACAATCATATCTAGCACCAGAAACGGCAAATAAATCAAAAACGCTATTTGGAAAGCTGAATTAAGCTCACTCAGTAAAAACGCAGGAACGACTGCAACTGGGCTCAAGTTTTCCGGGGCCTCAGGCGGCTCCATTTTTCCGATTTCCATGAACAGCTCAAGATCCTGTTCGCGCGTGTGACGCAGCATAAAGTCCCTTAGGGGAGACCATGCCTTGTCGTAAGCTTCTTTGTGTCCGATCTGGTCCTCTGAATATGGCAAGAGTGAATCGTTGTACATCGAGCTGAAAACAGGCGACATAACCGCAAACGTCAGAAACAGCGCGAGGCCGATTAGCAGCTGGTTTGGTGGAGTTTGTGCTGTGCCTAGAGCTTGCCGAGTTAACGAAAGAACGATCACGAACCTAGCAAAGCAAGTTACGCTCATCAGCAGCGACGGCAGAAAAGTCAGCGCAGAAAGCAATAGGGCTAGCTTGAGCCCGGTGAAAACCTCGGCGTTGCTCGTGTCCGAGCTGCCGCTAGGGTTAATTGTAATTGACGGCGAAAGTACGTCGGCTCCAGCTGCGGCCGGGATCAGCAAGATGATCGCTGCTAACGCGCCAACTGCGTAAAGTTTTTTAGACATCTACTGCTAAGCTCCTACCTGCTTGAGGATCGGCTGTGCTTCTTCCGCAAACTGTTCAGCAAGCGCGTCGCTGAAGCTGCCCGACTTTTCGATCTTAGTAATCAGCGAAAGGTTCTCACCGGCTGCGCCAACGATGAACTGCTGATCGAAAACTTCAATCAAGATTAAACTGTTTTTGTTTCCAATAGATTTCCTGGCGAGAATCGAAATAGGATTTTGTCCGGAATTTTCCTGCGGCGAGAAGCGCTTGATTAAAGCGAATCCGAGAAGCAGTGCGCCGACGCAGTAAAGAGTTCCCTTTATCGCGCTTGAAGCCAGTGTGTTGGTTGAGGGAACGGCCGAGCCGAGAAGCTGCGGTTTGATCTTCTTCATTTGCTCCGCGGCCTTGGCCGCAGGAGAGTCTGCTGTTGCTTCGTCAGCGTGAGCCGATGAGGGGGTCAACAGCACTGCAAAGCACGCAATCGAAAGTGATAATATTAGAAGCGATGCAAGCACCGCTCTGCGCTGTGGCCCAAAAGATAAACGGGTAGCGTTGCCATAAAACATGGTTCAATTTCCTTAACTTTACCTGCAGAATCTCGGACTTAACCGAGGCCTTCGATACGCTCTTGCTGCGAGATGATGTCTGTTATTCGAACACCAAACTTTTCGTTTACAATCACAGCTTCGCCGCGGGCAATTGGTCGCTCGTTGATGAAAATATCGAGCGGCTCACCGGCCAGTTTGGTGAGCTCGATGACCGATCCTTGGCCAAGTTGCAAAAGGTCCTGAATTGACATCCGGCAGCGTCCTACTTCCACGCTTACCTGCAGCGCAACATCAAGAAGAAAATCGAGGTTTTGCTGGCCCCCGCCTGTCAGCTGCGGCTGTTCGGCTGTGGCTGCTACCATTCCTTCTGCTGCTTGCGCAACGCCCTTCACTGCTTGTTCGGTATCCTGCGTTTCGTCTGCCATACCTTTCTCCGTTCCTATTAATTCTTATCACTCGTCATGAAAGTGTTATCAATCGCGCTGGTCATGCGAATTGCGCGATTACCTTTCGACGAGCCGACAAATCCTCGATACTTAGGCACTCCCTCAACCTTGATAACCGCCTCTTCTGAGGGGCACTGCTCAAGCGGAATAATGTCACCAACTTTGAGCTCCAAGGCGTCTCGGGTAGAAATAGTTCCGTTGCCGAGCTCGACACTGAGGTTAACGCTGGTTCCGCGAACGTTTCGATCCATTCGCTGGATAATAGTGCGGTCAACTTCGAGCCGGGTGCTTTGAAATCCCGTGGAAAGTTTTTGTCTGAGCGGCTCAATGGTCGAATACGGAGTGCAGAAGGTAATAGTAGTGCTCTCCTGCTCGAGTTCGACTTCGATTGTGACAATAATTACCACATCAGTTGGTGGTACGATCGCAATCGCGAGCGGGTTGAACTCAGAACGAACATAAACGAAATCAACCGGGTGAATCGGCGCCCATGCGTCTTTCAAGACCTCAAGCGCCATCATTACGACCTTGCCGATAAGGCGAGTTTCGATTGCCGTATATTCACGTCCTTCGATTTTAACTTTGCCTGTTCCGTTTCCACCAAACAGGCTGTCGACGATCGCAAAGACCAGCGGCGTCGAGACTACTAGTAGAGCGTATCCCTGAAGCGGGGGCATGCGATAAATGTGCAGGCTTGAAGGAAGCGGAAGCTTCTTCATAAAGAGACCGAATTTTACGATCTCGATTCCGCCAACGTTAATGAAGCATGAGCGGCCTAGAAATTTGGACAGCTGGGTTCTGAAGGATCGGGCGAAGCGATCGTGGATAAGTTCCATCGTCGGCATTCGGCCTCGTATGATTCGCTCCTGACTGGCTAAATCATACTTGCGAATGCCTTCGACCTGCTGGCTGTCAAACTCGTCTGTCTCGATGTCGCCATCGGTGAGACCGCGCAGCAGCGCGTTAATTTCGTCCTGAGTTAGAACCTGGTTCATCCTTAAAACCCGTTAGTAGCAACCGCCGTGTTAATTACTGAATGATAAACTCCGTGAAGTAGACTTGAAGTACATCTTCTCCGCCGAGCGTGTCGTTAACAGCATTTACGACTTCACCGCGAAGCTTTTCCTTTCCTTCGATACTTAAGATCTCGTTTGCCTTCTTGCTGCTTAAAACGCGAATGATCGCATCTCGCACTTTCGGCACGTTGTTCTCGATCGAAGGAGGTGGTTCCGGGTCAATGAACTCAAGCTGAATTGCAGCTTTGAGAAAACTTCCCTTTACCCCCAAGTTGACGATAAAGACCTCAAGCGGGAAAATTGCGCCGGGAAGTTCACCCAGCTCTTCTTCTTCCTCGAGTTCTTCGTCATCACCCTCATCATCACCGTGATCTCCGCCACCGCCACTTAATGCGAAAAACGCGCCAGCTCCGATCAGGCCCAAAAGCAGCACTACAACAACGATAATAATGATGAGCTTAGAGCCGGATTTACCGCCTCCTCCTCCGTCTTCTGATGCTTCTGCTTCTTCTTCTGCCATGTGCCGCTCCGCTCTGGATGCTGATCGTCCCCTATAGTCAATCAGCTAAGTGCTTATAAATCAAGGCTAAATTTAAGGCCCTTGGTGAAATAAACCTAAGAGGGCCCTCCGCTCTTGTCGGGGAAGACGTAAATCTCCACCCGTCGATTAAGATGCTTCTTTGCTTCATCGCGGTTGTCGACAAGCGGCCTGGTGTCAGCATAACCAACAGCTGAAATTGACCGTTCATCGACACCTGCGTCAATCATTTGTCGCGCGACGCTAATCGCACGAGCACCGGAAAGCTCCCAATTTGACGGAAAACGATCGGTATTTATTGGAACATCGTCGGTGTGCCCAGCAATTCTGATACGGGAGTTAGTGCCGATAAGTCCTTTTGCTAGTGCGGAAACAGCCTCAGCTGCTCTGAATGACAGCTCGTCGCTTCCCGCCTGGAAAGTGCTGCCTCCAAGCTTAATCACACTTCCGTCACCCAGACGCTCTACCTCAAAGTCCGATGCGAAGTAGGCCTTTTCGCCCTGTTGCTGCAACGGCTCACCCAGCGTCTCGGTTAGCTGTCGTGTGGCGATTCCAGTAAACAATGCCCCTGGCGACTGTTCTGGAGTTTTGTGCGTGCCCTCGGTATCTGGGTCGGTGGTCTGGGCCGCTGTTCCGTCACCAGGAATTTCCCCAGCAACCTCCGGGTTCTTTGAAAGCGACGACATCGAGAGTCTAAGGACGAATAGGGTCAGCAGGAGTGTGAGTAAATCCGAAAACGTCAGCATCCATGCGTTGTCCGGCATGTCGTGCGCTGGGCGACCTTTTCGTTTGCGGGCCAGCGTGCTCATGCGTTGTCACCTCCAAGAGGATCTTTTTCGGAGATGACAAGTACCACTCGTCGATTTTCTGCTCTGCCGTCGAGCGTGTCGTTCGATGCTACCGGAACAAACTCTCCGCGACCACTTGCAGAAATGTGGCCTGGCGTTACTCCAATATCGATAAACAATCTGAGGACTGACACGGCGCGCGCAATTGATAATGCCCAGTTGGAGGGAAAGCGTCTGGTGCTAATTGGCTGGTTATCTGTATGGCCTTCAACTTCAGCATACAACTTTCGCTGCTTGACCAGTTCGCCGATGCGCTTTAGTGCCGGGAGGACTTCGGCCTTGAGCCTGTCGTCCCCGCTGGCGAACAGCTCTTCTCCAGGTAGCGTTATTATGAAGCGGTCGGTTTCACGCACTACGTCAAATGAGGCGTCTTCGGCTGCATCCGCAACCATGCTGTGCTTAGTCGAAAAAGTAAGCTCAGGAAAACCCTGGATCAGCTCTGGAATCGGTATGTCGATTTGTTGACCACTTGGCGGACCATCAATTGGTGTTGCTGCGTCGGCTCGAACAAAATGCTCGGATAATGAGCCAATAACAGTTCTCTTTCTGACGACATCTGGTACGGCCAGCGAATTCAAATACACAAAAAACGCGAGCATGATCATCGAGAAGCTCGTAAATGACACACCAAATGCTTCTACTGATTGTTCTTCAGACTGTCGTCCTGTGGCCGCTTTCCTACTGCGAAACGATTCGTAAGCCGCTTCGATCGAGGCGCTCGGTTTAGGCTCCTCGGCAGGATCTTTCTGTTCGTCTTTGGGCTCACTGCTCATAGCGCAGCCGTTAATTGAACTCGGAGTGCCGCAGCTCGGGTGCGAGGAAGCTTAGCATTCTAGCTTCAATCATGCGGGGGTTGATGCCGCTGGCAACACCGGTAATTCCTTCAATCGTCATTTCTTTTACGAGGAACTCTTCTTCGCTCCGAGATCGCAGCTTTCCAGCGATTGGGAGAAAGACTAGGTTCGCGAAAACTGCACCGTAAAATGTGGTCAGCAGTGCTACGGCCATGGCCGGACCGATCTGAGTAGGGTCGTTTAGGTTTTGCAGCATCTGAACCAAACCAATCAGTGTGCCGATCAGGCCCATTGCAGGAGCAATCCCACCCATCGTCTGAAATAATTGAGCACCTCTGCGGTGCCGTTCTTCCAAAAACGAAAGCTCAATTTCCAAGATCTGGCGTATCTCTTCCTTGTCAGTCCCGTCGACTATTAGTTCAATACACTTACGTAGAAATGCATCTGGCTCGCTGTACACTTCGCCTTCAATTGCAAGACTTCCATCCGCACGAACCTTTCTCGATAGTTCTAGTATTTTTCGAACACGCTGCATTTCTGATTTGGTATCGGGAAAGAACGCGGTTTTTAAGCCAGATACCGCACGAACAAAATCATCTAGCGGAAAATTGATTAGGGTTGCTCCAATAGTTCCTCCCAGCACGATCAGCAATGCTTTCACGTCGACGAAGGACTCAATGCCGCCGCCGAGATAGATCGCTAAGAAGACGAGACCGAACGCAGCGATTGCGCCGGCGATTGTTCCGTAGTCCAAGCGGCGTGGATTAAAGGATCGCCTTGCGAACGTGCTGCCGAAGAAATCTGCCAAGGTAAAACCTAGTAATGCTCTTAGGAATATAAAAACAGCCCTACTGCTTAGATGCAGTAGAGATCGATGAAGAATCAGGAGCTTAAGGCCTTAAGGCAGGTAGAGGTCGAGGGGCGGAAAAAAGCCCTGATTAAAGCATAAAAATTACTAAAATACTTAGAGTATCAAAGCAGAAATGATAAAAAATAAGCGGAGTCAGCCGCTCCCCATTTGCTATGTATCCAATCACAAATCCGCTGCCGATGCAGCCAAGCGCCAGAGCTGCGGTTAGTCCCCAAGTGGGGTAGTGGGCGATTCCGAAAATGGTTGCACTGGAAAGGGCGGCGATAGCGTCTTTTGTGCGTTGGGAAGATATAAAAGACCATCTTCGAATGACGCTAACGAGCAGCCCTCGAAATAAAAACTCTTCAGTTACCGCGGCCCAGGCTGCGAGGAAGACCACAACTCCGCCCGCATGGATTGCAAACAGAATTGGATTTGTGTCGGTGGTCGGCTCAAGCGGAACTGCGGTAGTCAAAATGTCGTGCCGTTCAGCAAACATTGTCGGATTAAGCGCGATCAAAATCGCGGCCGGTAAACAGCCTAATGCAAATGCTGTGTGGGTGAGACTGAGCGACTCCTTCCATTTGACGGTGGGACGATAGTCGAGTTTGAGCCAGCGTCGCATTAGAATCGCCATTACTGTGCAAACGGCGAAGCTTAGAGTCGGAAGGTCAACCGATGTAGAAGGCGACACATGCTGTAGCAAAGTCAGGACAACGGGTGTAACAGCAATTGCAAGCGCAGCGACCAAAGCGAGTGTTCCCACCGGCGGTTCGCAGGTAGTTTCCGATTCCGTTCTTAGCGCAGAGAAAAGTTTTTCCCATCTCGCAGAGCCGAGAAACTTGTGCATCAGGGAGGAGTGGCGCTGGTTTGACAAGGCTAGGTCACTCCGGCTCGACAGAGCTGGATCTAGAATGACCTTTAATCAGCGAGCGCTGCGGCACGTTGTTCTTTGTAATTTGAGCACCTGCAAAATCAGCGGTAATCTTAACTTCGACCGTACTCGAGGTAATCCATTTATTCATATGTCCAAGCTTGGACTGATTGTCGAAGTCGAGGGAACGAACATTTTTGCGCTCTTCGCTTAGCTCAGCGTAATAGGGGACAATTAGCAAGCGCACAGTTTGTTTACCCTGCGAGCTATCGTCAGTTAGTATGGTTTCATCAATCAGCGACTGCTCGATTTTAGTCGACAGTAAAATCTTGAACAGGCGCTCGCCTCCGTCAGAAAGGTTTCGTGTCCCGCTCGAGACTTCAAAAATTAACTTGGAGGGCTCTAAGGTGCTAGTCGTAACGTTAAACAAGGACAGCGGGATCTCGAATCCGATCAGTCCTTGATCGCCGAAGACAGTGCTGAATAAAGCCTTGCTCTCTTGCTGAAAGTTGGTGACGGCGTCCGGATTGTTGGATGAAAAGCCTTGCTCGTGTAGATCCCAGAGGCTTGTGCCATATTTTAAGACGCTTTCGCGGTCGATGATGGTGGCACCGGACCATTTCTCACCAAACTCCGAATTAGCTTCATCACCTTGGAGCCAAACAAGTTTAGGCTGCTCAGTGACCGGCGCGTTGCTGGAGACGTTCTTCAATGCCGGAACTACGAGCATGTAGGCAAACATTCCGAATATGGGCAGGAGGATTGCGATTAAGAAAATTGTCAGCGCAATCGGAAAGGAACGTTGTGCGGGTCGAACGGTTGAATTGCGCATTGATGAACCGAACTGGCTGGGTCTTTGCTGTGGAACAGAACCGGATGGGCGCTGCGTAGGGTCGGGAATCTTCCAGTCGCCAGTCATGTTGCTCTGTCGGTTCCTATCAGCTAACTGTTCGTTGTCGGTTATCCTGCGGTGTCCATTTTAGGTTAGAGCACTGAGTAGCCTTAACACAATGGTTCCCGCAAGGATGAAGGCTGAGTCGGCAATTATTCGCCAATTCTTTAGTATTTACAAACACTTTGGGGTGTAGACGATGAAAAGCTTGGGTATTTACGGATTGGGCAACGCCATTATGGACCTTCAGGTTCAAGTTGCGGACAAAGCTATTGCCGAATTGGGCCTACAAAAAGGCGGAATGCAGCTAGTTGATACAGCCAAGCAAAAGCACCTAGTCGAGCACTTTCACGGCCAGGAGCTGGTGCAGCGCAGCGGAGGCTCTGCGGCCAATACGATTATCGCGCTTGCTCAACTCGGGGTGCCGGTAGCCTATGCCTGCACGGTAGGAAACGATACATTCGGTTCTTACTACGCTGAGGAAATGAAGCAGTTAGGCGTAGTCCTTCACAACGATGCCGCCGACGAAGCAACGGGCACGTGTTTCATCTTGATTACACCCGATGCTGAACGAACAATGAACACCAATTTGGGAGCAAGTGCACTGTTCGGACCTGAGCATGTCAGCCGAGAGTATATTGAGAAATCGGAATGGATTTATATCGAAGGCTATCTTCTTACATCCGAGACTGCTTGTAGAGCTGCTCTCGAAGCCGCGGAGTTTGCAAAAGGCTGCGGGACGAAAGTCTCAATAACTTTCTCCGACGCGTTTATTGTAAATGGCTTTCGCCGTCCGCTTGAGCAGATTGTGTCAATGTCCGACCTGATCTTTGCCAACGAAATGGAATCACGAGCATTCACCGGGAAAGAAAACGAGGACGACGTTTTCGCTGCACTCAAATCAGCTGCGCCAAATGTTGTAATGACTCAGCACGACAAGGGCGCGCGCGCGTCATGGCAGGGAGTAGACTGCTTTGTTCCGGCTTTCGATGCGAGCGCGGTGGATACCACAGGAGCTGGCGATATGTTTGCCGCGGGTTTTCTCTACGGCGTGCATAAAGGGCTAAAGGTTGAGCAGTCCGTTAAGGTCGCAAATTTTCTCGCGAGCAAAGTGGTTGCGCAGCTTGGCGCTAGGCTTGAAGGAGATGTGCATCGGCTGCTAGAGCTGAATGACCTAACTCCTGCTGCGGTTTAGTCGTAATACAATTCGGTTCGTCCACGAGAGACGACGTACATTACGCTTGGCGCTGCGGCGAAGACAGTTTGCTGAGGATCTTTACTCTTCCATCGCGGAAAGAAAGAGTAGTTTATGATGGCGCCGCCGCTATGTTCGAAAGTTATCGCGGAATTTGAGATTTCGATCGGTTCTATCTGGGTTGCGCCATCTAGAGCGCTCTGAGGGGAGTGCAGAAATCGATTGAGGCCGTCGTACAAATCGCTCTCGAATGAATATGCGCCAAGCTGATAATCAGTTTTTGTTTCGAAGAAAACGATTCCTCCGTCCTGTTGGGAAGTTGCGATCCAATAGTTTGGCTGTCCTTGGAAATCACTAATTCTACCCACTACCATAAGCGATTTTCCCGGAATCATCCAAGGCTTCATCTCTAACTTGCTGCGCCTTGCGCTTCCGCGCACGCTCAAGATGAAGCCACCGATTTGTTCTCGCTCGACAGACGAAAGTTCGCGGTAATCTTTGCTAGTTGTAATGACCGGCACATGGATTGCCGAATCGGATTTGTACCATTCCTCGGCAAATTCGCGGAAGTCCATACCGCCCAGATTTACGAACAAGAACGGCTTGCCGCGAATCGCCCGTATCTTGGGCATCGGGTGGGATATTTTGAAGACAGCAAAAGGTGCGGACTCAAACACTTCCTCGATGATGTCAGCTTTTAAGGTTCTGAGTGCGTCCTTGTACTTTAAACTTGTCGCGATTAAAAACTCGACTCCCCAAAGTCTAAGGCGGTGCATCATGCCTTCGAGAGATACAAACGGATTTTCTTCATGAAAATAAATGCTCAAATGGTCGCGGCCCCAGCGGATGCTATCGCTCTCGTAGCCTATAGTGGCCGGAAAGAACCCAGCTGAGTAAGAAGACTCCGCTAAGAGACCTGGAATTACTTCAGCCCCAACTTCTTTTGGTATCAGTGAGCTAAAAAAATGAGGGGAGCCAAGCAAGTCATTGTTGTAGTGCGGCATTTCAGATGCGACGCGGCCTGAGACCCCAGATTCTTTTAGGAATTCTATGACGCTGCTTCCGGCGGCATAGGCACTGGTTTCGCTAATTTTTATAGGGCTTGCCGGTAGGCGTCGATTGGCGCAAGCCTGCTGTGCCGACTTGAAAATTCTGGCATAAGGTCCGGAAGTTGTAAGCGGTCCTGAATAGTCCTGAACAAAAACAGTTGTCAAAGACCAAACTATAAACAGGGAAAGTAGCCCGGAGGAAATGTTTCGACCAAACGGACTGCTCACGTCCTGAAGGCGATTGACAATGATTAGCAGCCCGTTTGACGCGAGCAGCAGCATTATTCCAAACAGCGGCATTACAAATCGATAGTAATGAATCGGCAATTCAATGAACTGCGGCAATACGTTGCGAGGCAATAACAACAGCAAAGTTAGGAAAATCGCCGGCAGTGCGTAATTCTGTTCGCGGATTAAAGCAACAATTGAAATAATCGTACAAACAGCAAGCAACAGCGCTGGAACTGGAAGTCTAAGCAGACTTCCTGCTGTGAAATTGTGTACGCATTCCAATACAAACTGGCTGCCAGGCAGAAGCGAAATGATTGGATCGTCCCAAAGTATACTAAGCAGACGGCCGGACGTGAAGTCTAGATTGCGAACGAATTGGATCCACCAAGGGATTGTCACAACAGCTGCTATCGCCACAATAGTCGCGGATATCTTAAATCCTTCCTTGCCGTGAACTAGAGAGTAAGTAAGCAATAGGCTGAGTGCGAAAATAGTTGAAAGCGTGTGAGTTAGAATTAATACGGCAAATACAATAGTCGCCAGGGCCGCCTTAATGGATGAGCTTGCTTGTCGATGCGACTCTACTATGCCGAGCAAAAGCAGAATCAGGACTGCACCGACGAATCCGTTTATTGTGCCGTGTGTCAGGCTTCCGTGAATTCCGAAAGGGCCGCTCAGGTTATTGCTAGGGCTAAGCAGGAAAAATATTCCGAACAAAATAGATACGCAGCCGGCGCGGCTACCGAAGAAAGTCTTTGTGGTAAAGCGCAGAGCCCAAAGATACAAAAACGGAAGAGCGATAATAATAATATGCAGTCCGAATGCGGGAGGAAAAATGTCGGCGCTTAGTAATGAAGGAGCGGCAGCCAGAATATAGGTGAATGGTCCATAGAACGTGAAAGCGGGATATCCAGCAAACCAAGCACGGTCATAGCCTGTAATTCTGCCTTCGCGTAAGTAGCCGACCATCAGTTCCACTAAGTGGTATTGCGGCTCCATGTCCCAGCCGCTGACCATGTCGGTGGAGAAAAACGCTCGCAGAACCAATAAAATTGGAATAGCAGCGGCAGCCAGCAGCATATATTCGACGTAGCGCCACTGCTGTTCTTCTGAAAGTGTCTTGAGAGACCTAAATGGCATGTCCGCATCTTTCTGTGTGGTGATACACCCCCTAACCTAAGATATTGGAAGGTGTATGTCAGTCGCATATTTCTTCGTGCATCTCTGCATGTTAGGATTCTGAAGGTTTGAGCTCCCAGCGAAAAGAATTGATATGGTCCCGAGGTTAGCTTTCCTGGCTGTTTTGATGCTTTATGGTGCTGCCTCTGCTTTTGCGGCGCCTTGGACTGAGCAGAACGCGCCATGGAATATGAATTTCAATTCCGACGGTAGCGACCCTTCAAAGTATTTTGGACAATGGAAGGGGCACACCTACTTTACGTCACCAGACGACTGGCGCGATATTCCCGTTTATCATGTGATGATTGACCGATTCTCAGACGGGAATCCGCTTAACAACGACGGAAAGTTCGGCGGATTCAATGTATACAATCCCACAATGCGCCAGGGCGGTGATCTAAAAGGTCTGCGCAGCAAGCTCGATTACATAGCTGGAATGGGCTTTAGGGCAATTTGGGTCTCTGCAGTTTTTCAGAACGCGCACAACGACTATCACGGTTATGGCCCGATCGACTTTACGCTAGTTGATGATCGATTGGGAACGATCAAGGAGCTGAGGCTGTTGGTTGAAGCGGCGCACAAACGAGGAATTTACGTAATCGTAGATGTTGTTGTTAATCATTTGAACAACTTTATTTACACCAAAGGCAATCGCAGTCGGCCTGCTCCATTTCGATTTCACGATGGGGAGTATGAACTTGAATGGTTTGATGGAGGCAGGCGCTATCAGGACTTTAATATAGAAAATAAATACTACGCCGATGGCAAGTATTGCGACGTGTACAATAATGCGGGTGAGAAAGTAGAGGATAAAGGTCGCGGTTCATTTTGGGACAGCGACTTTCATCATAACGGAGACCTTTCAGATTGGACGGATCCTTGGAGCCGTCAGTTAGGAGAGGTGTATGGATTTCTAGATGATTTGCGCACTACCCACCCCCGCGTTCAGAACAAAATAACAGCGATGACAAAGGCGATGATCGCGACGACTGATATAGATGGTATCAGAATGGATTCGCCGATGCTGGTGCCACTTTGCTTTTTTAAGCATTGGGCACCTGAAGTCCGTAAGTACGCTGCAGAGCTTGGAAAGAAAAATTTTGGAATTTTTGGCGAGTTTTATAATACCTACGAAGTCGCAGCGACGATGATCGGAAGAGGAAAATCGGCTGATCAGTACGGAACCTCGAACGTCATTGATTCACGTTATCTAATGGACGGGGGAATTAACTACCGCCTCTATCATCAGTTTTTTCTTCCTGTCTTGTATCATGAGTTGGATGGATACATGTCTGGCGCTAAGAATCAGCTTGACTGGGGATTGAGTAATTTTGATCTGGTTCATCCGCCGACTGGCGAAACCCGCTACCGCATGTGGAATTTTTACGATAACCACGATCAGCGCCGCATGTGTATTACGCCCCATGGTCCTGAGAAAAATAGACTGGCGGCATTTTTTATTAGCACTTGGCCCGGGATTCCTTTGTTCTACTACGGTGATGAACAAGGACTTTGTTCTTACGGAACGGCATTGGAGGGGCACAGCCGTGAGTCATTTATGACTAGCATTGCTTGGAAGGACCATCCCTCTCCGGTGGGAGAGAATCCGGCCTCAGGTGACAACTTCAATATGACCCACCGCGACTACCTTTACGTTCAACAGTTGATGGAAGCACGCCAGCTATACCCGGCGCTGAGGCACAATAATTCTATTGTTGAACATTACGCTCCTGCCGAGGGTCGTCGGGGTATTTATGCGTTTTCAAGGTCGACCGGCGACATTGATTCAACAGTGCTAGTAATTGCGAACACTTCCGACAAAGCGCTGAAGGCCGAACCAGAGAATAAAATAAAAACTCCATGGGGCGATAGCCGAAAGATAGTCAACGTGCTGAATCCGAGCGAGTCGTATTTTCTTAGTGCGCAAGGTGAGCTGCTCAATTTGAGCGTAGATTCCTTTGAAGGTAAGATTTTCGTGTTAGCGGATCACTTCAGACAGCCAAAACCAAAAGTGATAATGGTTTCGCCTCCCCATGACGCAGTGGTTGAGGGAGGGACGGTATTGATTAAGCTCGCCTTCAGCGAAGCGATGCGGCTGGAATCAGTAAAAAGTGCGTTAACAGTAGATGGCAAGAAAGTATCGTCAGGCAAAATTAGGAACGGTGGCGGCGGCAAGTTTGTAACCGCAGAGTTGAGCAGCCTAGAAGACGGCTTACATCATATTGCTCTCGGCTCGGAAGCTCAGACGTTAGACGGAAGAGAAATTGGTATTAACTTTAGCTCGCGATTTAAGATTGGCACCCGAGAAAACGTCTTGCTCTATAGCTTTGCAAGAAAAGATGGAAAGCTGATTAACGACGGGACGCTTACTTCTAACACAGAAAGTATCACGATAAGACACAAGGCAGTGGGCGCAAAATATTTTAGGGTCTCAAGCGATGGAGGGTTTACGTGGGGGCCTTGGACCGATTATGAACCAATTACGACTTGGAATATCGGGCCGGATAACGGGTTTCGCAAAATAGTTGTACAGTACTGGGCTGACGGAAGTTCCGCCTATTTTGCAGAGGACTGGATTGATCGTTACCGATACGACGGCTTTCCAATGAAGTGATCAATTCACTTGAAAAGCGATTTCAGGAAGAGCCAACCGTGGCGTGCATTCAGCTTGGATTTGCCCCCCAAACGAAGTCGAAACGTGTAAGGGACTTCTTCAATTTTTAGTTTGGTGCCTGTCGCTCGAATTAAATCAAATAATACCTTATATCCTTCAAGCTCGAAGCGATGTCGATCGAGACTGGCGGCGCTTTGAAACACTTTTGTGTTCGCGGCAAAGAAACCTGACATTGGATCTCTTACGGATATTCCGCGTGCGCGAAGCGCGGCCTTCGCAAGTAGTGTTGATATGCGGGTTGCTAACACGCGGTGAAAAGCTTGCTTCTCTTCGTAAGGTAGGCGGAACCCTGCGACTAGGTCTGCGCCTTGCTCCAGTTTGCTTATCATTTCTGGTATCGCCGAAGGTGGGTGCTGCAAGTCACCGTCCATAATAACCACGAATTCAGTGTCGACCAGTCCGAGTGCATCAAGAACGCTCACGGTAATGCCGCGCAATTCGACTGCTTCTCTTGAGAAGAATCTAATGAGATCCGGGAATACAGCAGCGCGTTTTTCGACTTCGGCTGATGTTGCGTCTCTGCTTTCATCGTCGGCAACAATGATTTTGAGAGTCGCATCAGTTGCAACAATTTCATCGATCAGGGCACCGATGGAGCGCTCCTCGTTAAGGGTAGGGATGATTACGGTTGCTGAGCGGTTTGTCTGATTCATGCGCTACCGAGCATTTATCGCTGTAGAAACGAGTGTCTCGCTAAGTTGGGGCATTTTGACTATAACAATAGAGAAAAGTTGACTAGCGTCTATTACCTTCTACATGGACCAATCGCCGATTTCAATCGTTATTGTTACTTACGGGCGGCTCAAATTGCTCGAGCGGTGCATCGCCAGTATTGAAGCAGCCGTGGGCTCAAGGCACTTTGAAATAGTCCTGATAGTAAATCAAGACGCACAAACTCTGCCAGACAGTAAGCTGGAATTCGTTGCTAAACGAAAATCTTTGCACGTTGAGCGTGTGCAGCCTCAGCATAGCGGGGCCGCCAGAAATAAAGCGTTACCTCTAGTCAGGGGAGACTGGATTTGTTTCTTAGATGACGATGTCGAACTTTGTCCTGAGTATTTCAAAATTGCTGAAGAGACGATGGCAGCATATCCTAATGCTGAAGTTATCGGCGGCCCGGACACAACAGCCAAGGAAGCCAGTTCGTTTCAAAGAGCAGTTGGCTTAGCCTACTCTTCATACTTCTGCACCGGAGCTACTCGCCGCCGGCATTCCACTGTAGGTGGGGTTATCCCCGACGTGGACGAAACAAGTTTGATTTTATGCAATTTGTGGATTCGAACTTCTGTCTTTGCTTCTGGCGCCTATCGATTTCCTCCTGAGCTTAATCGCAATGAGGAAAATGTGCTCCTCTCGGAACTCCACTCCGCCGGTGTTAAAATGGTTTATCAACCTGCCCTGGTTGTTCTGCACGAAAGAAAAAAATCCTTTAAAGAGCTTTGGATTCCCGTCTTTAGATCTGGCTTCAATCGCTTTCGGAGTTTCTTTTTCGATTCAAGTATTGTTTCTCCAGCGTTTTTTGTCCCTATGCTGTTTGTCTATTATCTTATTGCTCTGTTAGTGCATCCGCACGGTTGGCTGGCGCTTCCGCTGTTAATGTATCTGCTGCTAAACTTGGCATTTAGCCTAAGGGCAGCGATTAAAGCCGAGCAGCTGCTGCTGACGCCAACGATCATGAGTGTAACGTTCTTTGTTCATGTTGCTTACGGTCTTGGAAGTATTTGCGGAGGATTGAGTGAAATGCTCTCTCGCGCTTCTACCAGAGTAAACTCGCGTTAGTTTGATAATAAAAGCTCTTTAATCGTTGGAGCAATCGAGCGCAGCGATAATTCTGAATCCGGTCCAACGCAGTTTAAATCACCCTGTTTTTTCCAAACAATCGCAACAGCTGGTACACCGAGTACATGGGTACATATTGAGTAATCAAAGCCATGGTCAGATACGATCATAACTGCACCTGATTCGGGTAAGGCGGAAATTAGCCGTCCAATGTTTCGATCAATTTCCCGTATGACCTGCTCGACTTCGGCGGAATCGCCCGATTCTCTGCAAGAGTCGTGGGACACTGTGTCTAGTTGTGAAAAGTAGACCATTACCAGATCATGACCTGACTTAATGGAGGCTAGGGCATCGTCTGCTATTTCCTTAATACGTTCGGTGCTCGTCCAATCACCCTTCGGGCAGCTAGTCGTATGTTTTGTTGTCTCTTCAAGGCAGTTCTTACTGTTTGGCCAACACACTGTCGAAGCATGTAGGCCACGTTGCTCTATTTCTTTCCAAACTGGCTCGGCTTTGAGGTGATGCGCACAATTCATTCTTTCAGCAATGTCGATATATTTATCAACGTACATTAAGGCCGTAAGGCTAGTTAAGGTTTCAAGAGGCCAGCGCTGAATTGAACTTTTAAGGCCTGGAAGCTTGTAGCTAAAGTAAAAATGGACTCCGGTTTCGCGTGATCTCGCACCGGTTGTGATTACCGGCCACTTTTTCGGAGTAAGCCCTGGGTAGTGACCGTCGAGCGAATAAGCACAAGAGCTTCCGAAGATGTGCTTTAAGTTTGGCAAGACTTCAGTCGAGTGTTTATCGATTGCGGCTTTGCCCAGACCGTCAACTCCTATGACAATCAAAGGAGAAGCTGAGCCGATGGCGAGCGGCGATACAGGGGAGGGACTTTCTAAATCGTAATTCTGATGTGAAATATGGGAGTTTGCGACCGCGACAGCTGCTATTCCAAGCACAAACAAAAAAACGTTAAATAAATTGGAATTCAAACCAATGGATTCTATTCGTAGCGGACGAATAAGCGCGAAATACAATAGCACAAATAAAGTTGAAATTACGGCGATTGCTAGCAATTGAAAAGGCCAATGCAATGTGTGCCAAAAGTATTCAAATGGATATGGAGAGAGAATGGCTATATCCGGCAGCATCGTGATAATTAGCAATGGCCAAAACCATAAGAAAGTAAACAGAAGAGGCAAATTTAGGTCGACTCGAATCAGTTTACTTAGGACTTGAGTGACTACATAGCCGCCTGCCGCGCACACGGCCCCCATAGTTCCGTAAAAGGCAAACAGATAAAGGTAAAGCAGCTGCGAATCTGCCAAGCTAAGCTGTGCCGCACCGGAATCAGCGGCATTTATATATGTTGTCAGTATCGCGACAATCGTCCCGAAGACTGAACCATACTGAAAAGCCCCTCTAAGAATCCAACGCGTAAGGCTGGGGGAGGATGAAGAGATTCTATCCACGGACGCCTTTAAGGTTTTTTAAAGTGAGGCGATTGAAAGGCAGCCATATTAGGGTGAGCACGCCAACTAGATACAGCACATTGTTCGGAAACGACCAAGACGAGCCCTGCATTCCCTCTAGTACGACGCTTTTCACTCCATCAGAAAACAAGCCTGGTACATAGGTAGTGAACAGCGGGCTTTTGGGAAGCGAAAACTCGAGCATTAGCTGTTGGTGGGTTTTGAGTGCGTTCATCATTATTTGAGCATTACTGTCGAGCGGTTGGCCAACATGATACACCCAGTCCCGCAGTCCGCTCCAAATAGTGACACAATTAAAGAGCAAAACAAATCCGAAAATAGCGGTCCAAACCTTTCGGTTCCGTGCCGTGCGTACCCAGCGGAGAAATTCTAAAAGTCCAACAAACAGCAACGGAATGGTCGGCACTAGAAAACGAGGCCCGAAGCTGCCACCACCCCACCAATCTGTGTGAAGCGCATTGAAAAAAAGAGTTAGGCCAAACGCAAAGAGGATTGCCAATGCTGACTTAAAGTTGGTGTGGCAAAGAATGAAAAGACCTACGAACGCGAAGATTAGCAGTGGATTATAAAGTAAAAGTCCACGGTACGGATATATCATTAAGCGCGTAGCGCGAAGAAACATCCTCCTTTTGGCCACACGCTTAAAAACTTGGATTAGTCGATCGGATATAGTCCATTCAATTCTCGGAATTTTCTTGATAAGGGTTTTCGTTTGCTGAGTTAAGGGCTCGTCGCTCCCCCTACTAAATATTTGGCTATCTTCATGGTTCTGCGTCCAATCGAAGGGCGTCTTGAATATTTCATAGTTGTAGGCGCCGAAAAGACTAGCTGTAATTGCTGCGCCGAGAAGCCAAGGGAAGATAAGTTTTCTTCGGTGCTCACTCATTAGAACGTACATTAAAAAAGCCGGCCCCATTGTCGCGACAAGATAGTGATGAAGGACAGCGCATCCAAAAGCGGCTGCGGAAAAGAACGCGCTAAGATTTGGCTTGTTTTTCAGCCGCATGCATCCAGTTGGCGACTGTAGTTCGTAAAGCAGGTAGAACGATACAAAAACAAAGAATGCACTTGGGGTGTGAGGAAAGGCAACTGTGCTAAAGTTAAATATTAATGTACCAAAAGAAAAAAGAAGGGCGGCAAATATTCGTGAGTTAGTGTTTCTCAAAAAGTGTCTTGAGAAATCAAAAATTAGAACGGTAAGCAGCGCACCGAACAAACAGCTTGTACTGGCTGTTACCCAAAAATAAACGCTTGGCAGGAATTTTTCCGGAAAGCCATGGCCAACGACGTTGTGACCATATCGCAACATATAATATGTGCGATACGTCAGGTAGGCTGGAATGCCTAAGATAGGCCCAAGCGGAGCTCTGGTCGAATAAAAGTGATTGTTAAAGTAAGCTCTATCGCCGGTGAATTCGAAAAATCTTCTTTCGCCGGCTCCCGGGAGATTACAGTATGAGTCGATCTCGAATTGTCTCTGATCGGCGAGGCTCCGCGTCATAGCTAGACCAGCTGCCTCATTCCAACCGAAGAAATTGATAAAAACAGCGTAAGTTACGAAGGCTGTCAGGAAGATTCGACAGATTAGGGCACGGTGAGCCCTTGCGCTCAATTCCGAGCGAGAGATTCCAATAGTTGAGTCGCTGCCTGCGGGTGACATGAACTAAAGCATAGCAATTTGCCGGTAGGGTAGTCGATGATTGATCCGCTTGTTGGGTCCGGGTAGCGAGTGATACGATTCGAGGATGGCAGGAGGGGCGACACAGTTTTTCTTATTTCATGGCGTGAGCGTTCGGGTGGACACCGACGACAAGCAGCTTCAGCAGTGGCTAGAGTTTGATTGCGGCTGCCTTAGGTCTGAAGCAATTGACAACCCTGATGTTAGCGTTAAGGCTGTGCTGGCAGAGCCGCAGTGGGGATTGATACCACCAGTATCAGCCAGCATGCATAGTCCCGAATATGTTTGTTATGACAGTGGTAGTGTGCGTTACGTAGATTACTTCGGAAAGGCACTCGCAATTCACCATCGAACTAGCGAGCATGTTGAAATTGTCGGTACTAATAGAGACTTCGTCTACGAAAAGCTTTACCTAATAGTATTGTCCCGTGTCGGCGAGCTATTGGACCGCAGAGGAATTCACAGAGTTCATGCCCTTGGACTATCTACTCCGGAGGGAGCTGCGTTAGTACTGCTTCCAATGCACGGCGGAAAATCGACGCTGGGCCTGGCCCTGATGTCTGAACCCGGCTTCAAGCTTCTGTCTGACGACACTCCGCTTATTTCCAGAGCGGGGACGGTGCTGCCATTTCCGGTGCGCTTGGGGGTCAGAACCGGAGATGAACCCGATTCTGTGCCGAAACAGTTTCTTCGCTCTTTTTCTAGGGAGAACAGGGAGCCCAAGACGTTGATTAGCCTTGATGCGTTTGGCGATAAAGTCCATGTGAATTCAGCTGTGCCCCCGAGAATACTGATCGTTGGGCAGTGGACAGCCGCTGAGAATCCCTCTGTCTCAGCGATAGGAGTTTTCTCGGCGTTTAGGGCGCTCTTGCGCGACTGTGTTTTTGGCCTTGGCTTGCCGCAAATTGTGGAATTTTTTTTGCAGTCAACGACTCGCGACACGTTGAGCAAAATGATGCTGGCGTGGTCGCGAATTTATGCGAGCTTGGTAATTTCAGTTCGCAGCAAATGCTATCGCGTTTATCTTTCTCGCGATCTGGAGCGAAATCGAGAATTGATATTGAAGCTTCTTCTTGAGGGTCGCGCTTAGTTTGAAATCGAAACAGCTCACAAACTGGAAACTTTTTGTCAGGCTTGTGCTAGCAGAGTGGAGAAGCCGTGATCAATCCAGTTTCGCGGGATTTATGATGACCTTATTCAGCCCTTTGCTGAGCTGGTGCATCATTTACGCGTTTCTCGGACCTGCTTTCGAAAAGTACCAAAGCGGCTATGGGACATTTCTGTTAGTTGGCCTCGTTATGTGGGGTTTCTTTTCGCGAGCGACTAGTGCTGGCATGTCTTCCGCACTTACTCGCCGTGAATGGCTGCGATCCATGAGTGTACCGTTTTGGATAGTTGTCTTGTCTCCAGTTGCTGCGGTTTTTGGGGCATTTTGTTTAGAGAGCGTCTTAGTTTTGCTGTTAGTCAGTTACCTGAATGGTATGCACGGAGCAGCAATTTTCGCCGGCTATTGCGTCGCAGCAGTGCTGTTGCTGCTAGTTTGTTCCGGACTAGCTTTGCTGCTTTCAGTTGCTAACGTGTTTATTAGAGATACCCCCTACCTTTGGGGCATAGTTTCTCGGATCGCTTTTTTTGCAACTCCAATATTCTACCCCGAAGTATTTGTAGGCCGGCGAATAAGCTGGCTTCAGCTTAATCCGCTTACGCACGTTTTTCGCCTTGCTCGCAGTGGCGTGGGCGAGAGTGGTGTTCTTGCGTTGTGGTCAGTTGGGTACGCTGTGTTGTTCGCTTTAATTGTGTTTGCAGTCGGCGCTGCAGTTGCGCACGGTCTAAAGCAGCGTGTGGCGGAGGTGGTATGAGCGCACTGCTTCAGTTTGATAGTGTGGTAAAATCATTTCCGACTTGGTGGAAGAGGGAGCGGTTTGTTGCTTGGGCATTGGCTCGACTAAGACCGAGTAAACATGAGTCAAAACAAGTTTTACAGCCGCTGAGCTTCGCGCTCGGCCCAGGTGATATAATTGGGATTGTTGGGCCAAACGGTTCAGGTAAGTCCACAATTCTACGGCTTGCTGCCGGTATCTATGCGCCGGATGAAGGTGCTGTAAATATAACTGCGGGGGTGATGCCATTTATGTCTCCCAATGCGTATTTCAGTGCGGAACTAGATGTTAAAGAGAATATAGACCTTTGTAGTGCATTGATGCGGGTGCCGGTTAATTTAGCCATAGCTGCTGCGGACGTAATTAAATCAAGCGGAATTGACGTCGAAGCAGATACTCAAATTCGCCTCCTTAGCCCTGGGATGCGTGCGCGACTTGCTTTCAGCATCGTCCAACATTCTGCGGCGGAAATTCTGCTCCTCGACGAATTCGAACGATCGCTCGATCTCCAAGCTAAGAGACACTGCTGCGAACAAATAAAGCGCTTTTCGCAAAAGGGTGGGGGGTGCTTAGTGGCATCCCATGATCTCGAAATCATTAGAGAAATTTGCACCAAATTGCTAGTTTATCATGAGGGTAATTTCAAGGCTTTTGACTCGCTTGAACGGGCGATTTCAGAGGCGGGGCTTGAGGTTTAAATGTCCAAAAACACATCATTTTTATTGAATTTATCGCGTTTGCTGTGCTAGAATTAAGATGGTTTCCTAGAGCAGGGTTAACGAGAGGACCAAACGCATGTCAGAAGTAAACAATACCAGCACGCTTAAAATCCAAGATCGCAAAGCATACAACAAGCCTTGCCTAGAGAACGGGTCGAAGGTGGAAGGCTTCGGAGCTACGTCCATCGAAACGCTAAACGAGGCTGGCGAGCTGGTTGAAGAGGGCTCGCTAGGCTATTCTGGCGAATTTATCAATCTTGAAATGTAGTTCTCATACCAACTAGCGATTCAGATTTCGTTTTGTTTTAAGCCATTCTGAGCTAGAGCATACACTTCGTCCCAAACTTCCCGGGCCAGGAGATAGTATTTGCTGCAAAAATCACTGCGGTAAAGCCACTCGTTTCCACTGCTTATGTCGTGGATGAAGTTTTTAATTGGCTCGGAGAGTGGATCACTCGTAGGCGGAACAATCTGAAATCCGCTGCTAAATCTGCCTTCCAGATATTCGTAACGAAGTGCATAGCGCAGGTTTAGTAAGAGTTGAATATTCATGCTGTGCAGGCGGTTAGAAATCTCGGGGTATTTTCCTGAAATCCATCCGTAAGTCTGAAGGTCAAGCAGCTGGGCGCAAAGGCACTGCCAGAAGTCGAGTTCGGAAATTTGACCCTTCGCCCTCATTTCGAAATATGAACTAGAATTCAAAGCTTTGATCAGCTTGAACATCTTGCTGTGTACGAGAAGCGGATGAGCGGCCGTGTGCCTTGCATGTTCACGAAGTTTGACGACTTTGTTTACCAAATCTTCAGGAGTGGTATCGGCCTCGATTAGAATGCCGAGTAGCGGCTGAAATTTATTAGTTGTAAATTTTTGGACACTACTTTCAACGAGTTGAATTCTAACATTGTCGAGCATCGCTTCGGACAGTTTGATTGCTGGGTTTGGCAGAAAGCTCCAGATTGCGAAAGATGACTTAACAAACGAGACCATTTCGTTTACCGTGCGGAGGAAAAGTTCCGCGGCGAGAAGTGCACGTTCTGATTGGGGTGCGGAATTTGACATCCGGGCTCTTTCAGCCAGCTCAGCAATCGCTTCACGTTCTGTTTTCGGGTGTTTCTTCTTAATCCAGCGAAGAAACTCATCACGACTGATCGGAAGATCGCTGTATGACTCGATCGTCATGTATACCTGCTCGGCATATCGGAGAATATCTGACGCATGCTTTGCAATTGAATTGTAATCGCGCTTGGATGCGGTGCCGGAAATAATCGCATACGCATGATTGATAAAGTAGCCGTGCGCGAAGGTTAGCAAATGAACGAAGTCTCGCTCCCGTTTTATCGGCGTTCCATAAATTGGGGCAGGACGGTCATCTACCCCGAACATTAGTTTTGAGCGTTTGTGATCCTGAAAGTAGAAGTTGCCGAAACGGTTCCAATTACGGAATTCGTTCTCAGTGCAAACCTTAGGTGGTGATATAAACGGGAAGCAGCGCATCATGCGGTAGTGATATTTGTGAATCGAGCTTAGCAGTGGAAAGAGGTCTTCTTTTTTCTCCGGCTTAACTATGACCACTAAGTCGATATCACTTAAGCCAGGAATGATCCGTTTTACAGCCATGCTTCCATAGACAAACACCGCTTTAACTTGATTCTTCCGCGGCAGCAATCTGACCCAAGAATTGAGGCCCAGTGTATATAAAGATTCGTAAAGTGCACGCAACGGTCGGAACGTTTGTGTGCGAACAACGATACGCGCAAGCTTTTTGCGCGAAAGCGCCTCGAAGCGCTTCTTTGAGGCACTGAGCCAGCAGCGCCAGTCAAAGAATTTGCCGCGAATTGTATCTAGGTGAATTACTTCACCGTCTCTTTCGACCGCACGAACGACTCCAATATATTCCTGCTCAGATATCGGATAGTCATTTTCAAGATTGCGTTCTCCGCGGGTGGTAATTGTTTTGCTCTCAGATCTGAACGGAATGACGACTCTGTGTACGCCAAATCCCCCGAGTAGTTTATAGCAGACCACTTCGCCTCGTTTTATATCGGTCAAATTTTTACCTTGAACTTGCACGACATCGCCTGGAGTGATCAGTGGGGACATGCTGGGGGTTTGGATGGCCAGACGGAACGTGCGTCCAGCTTCAAGTTTCTCCCTCACTATCTCCGCTACCGCTTGACTTATTTTCGCGTCGAACTTGGGAATGGAACTCTTGAGGGACATTATTCGGCACCGGTAATTAGCTCGGCATCTACGAGCTGCGCAATAAACTCAGCTAGGTCAGCTTCCGCCGTGGTTCGATCGACGCTGTATGCTTGACAGATCAGGGAGACGATCTCTGCGACAGGCTGATTCTCAGCAATATGCTGCCAAATAAAGGCCTCCACGTCTTCTAGGATAAAGGAACGACCGCTAAAGACATCAGCTACGACAACCCGATCGTCGACCTTGCGCCAGCCGACCGGGTCGGCGACCCTGAAATGAGCACAGCCCGAATTTGAAGAATTCATTGCAGCGCGAGTCTAACATAGGACGGAGGAAGTTCGGTATTGATTAAAGCCAAGCGCTCTCATTTGCTTGTCACGCTGCTGGGCTGATTGATACTCTCAAATGGATTGCTTACAGACGCGACGCGGGTCTTCATGAAATTTCTTGCATTTTTTATATTTTCACTATTCTTTGCCCCGGTAAGTTTTGCAGCCGCCCAAGATGCTGCGCCTGAGGATCACGGTGCGTTGGTCTCGGCTGTTTTACAAAGACTGATGGGAGATGACGAAGCTGGTGTGATTGAAGCGTCGCTGGCCCTTCCCGAACTGGTAGATAAAACAGATTTTTTTCGATTGATTGAGGCGCTTCCGCTGGCTTCGAGCGAGAGAGCGCAGCGATCAATACTCGCTTCGCTTGGAGTGGTCGCCGATCCGAGAGCTGGCAAACTGGTCGAGAAGTACACTTTGGAAGGCAGCGAAGATGTGCAGATTGAGGCAGTACTTACTCTTGGCAAGCTTAAGCATAAGTGGGCTGTCCCCCGTTTAACTAAGATTTTGGTAGACCGCTCAGCTAAACCAAGGGTTCGCTACGCCGCGGCGCAGGCTTTAGGGATACTAGGAAGCCGGGAAGCAATGTATGCGTTGGAGCAGGCGGGAGCTCGTATTGACGAACCGAAAGTCACTCTCGCGATCAATCACGCCATCGCATTTGCGAAGGGCGAGCTGGACACCGAGAAAATTGATCCCGTCAATAAAGCCGGTGAACGCGACGTGCGTAGGTATCAGGGAGTAGACTATCAGTTTTACTATCCTACGGTCCGAGCGCGAAACGGCGACAAGCCGCGTCTCCTTGCGTGCTTTCACGACTATGACTTAGATTGGGACTCGGTCTTCGCGTACTGCCAGAAGCGTGCCCGTGACCACGGTTTGGCCACGCTGGTGGTTCACTACGACTTCCTGACCTTTCCAAACTATGGGACATTTAATCTCGGAGGACGTAGAGCGGACAAAGTATTTCTTGATGTTGCCGAATACGTTGCAAAAGAAGCCGACATCGAGGCGCGCGAAATGTATCTGTACGGCATTGGCGGTGGCGGTGCTTTTGTCCAGAGGTTTGTCATGACTCATCCCAAGCGCATTGCGCGCGCGTTTGCCGCTTCGTCAAATTTTCTCAGGCTAGACACAAACGAGCTTTTCCCGGACGGACTGAAACCGTCACCGCTCGCAAAAGATGTATCTATCGACATGTATAACTTTGTAAAAACCGATGTTAGACTTGTTTTTCTCGAGGGTGGAGACGTGCTTTACGGAGCAACGCAATTCAAGCAATACCTAGAAGACTACGCGCGTGAGCAAGGGATAACTACAAGATACGAGGTCGACTCAGGCTCGGAACGAATTCCCGGTCGCAGCATTTGGCAGTCTGCGGAGCAATACTTGTTTTGGAAGCGCTCTGATTGGGAAACATACAGCACGAAGCGCCAGAGAAACCGCTCAAGAAGAGACGGCGTGTCAAACTATCGGGGGAATTAGCCCTAGGTGCAGACGCCGTTACGACAGCATCGACCTTGAGAATCGTTGTAAAGCATCTGTACGGTTCCGCCGCTCGGGTCAACTTGCTGCCAATCCTGATACTGACAGCGGGCAGTTCGAGTTCGGTTGGACCACGCGTCCTCATTAAAAGAAATAACTGCAAGGAGCCCCACAATTAAAATAGCTGCTCCAAGCAGCAGTTCTACAATTTCGGCTCCGTTCTCATTATGCAGTGCTGATTCGCGTCTCATTAGCGTGTCCTCAGAGCAGTGCGTCTTGTTTTGATATCAGAGACTGAATGACAGACCATGCTTCTGCCGCAAAACCTTGCGCGGCCTTGGCCTTTCTGACAGCCGGAGTACCTGTTAGCCCGGGTTCATTGAAGTCTCTAATATACATCGATACGCGGGCCATTTCTCCGCTGGCACCGGGCTGCTGGTTGTTGCCCATCGCGGTTGTCGTGCAAGCTGGGTGAGGAGCAGCTCCTCCGCCACCTAGCGAGGGCAGAACATCGTCAAGACAGTTGGCGCCGAAGCCCGCTTGAGTGCAACCTTCGCTCTGAGCATTAAAATAGTTCTTAAAATCCTCCACAACCAGAGCAATGTCACCCCACCTGCTGGCTCCGTAGTCGTCAAGGGCAAGCGCAGCAATGACCACTTGCGTACTGTTGGTGCAAGCGGCCCAAGCAAGGCTTGCGCGCCATTCATTGGCCATTTGGTTCTTGGTTAGCCCTGTTCCGTTTATAGTCGCGCCAGTAATAGGGCTGTAGGGTCGAAGACCAAAAAGGACTATTGCCCGATTCTCGGGCAGGACGGGATTAACTGCCGCATAGTTCTGAAAACCGATATTGTTAGAATAGGCAGCTGCGGAAATTGAAATCATATCGACCGCGTGACGCAATGAGTGCGCAAGCATTTGGTGTCCGGGTAGCCACCATTTTTCGGGAGGGTAATCAGTGTACCCGACCGCAGAGTTCGGGAAAAAAGCCTGGCAGCTAGCATTATTGTTTTCCAATAGACAACCAGACGGAGATAGATCTGGCTGAGGAATGGCCGTAATTGGGCCGGCGCCGTCGGGATCGTCGTCGACCGGAGTTCTCCAGCAAGGCTCACCACTGCCGTTACAGTTTTGCGGATTCCCGGTAGTGTTATTGAGGGCACCGTTACGTGGGATGTTGGGATTTAAAACTCTGGGGCCTAAGCCTGCGATAATGTTTCTAACAGATTCGTCCGCACCTTGGCGATGATCTGAGAAATCAACGTTGTCCGAGTTCAGTGTATCGCTGCACCAGTTGAAGGTAGTGGTTCCTGGTTGTGCCCTCTGGCGCTCACGCGTGTCGCCGCTTTCGTCGTGGCGAAACCAGTCGCTGAAATAGTCCTCGGAATCTACATCAGGCGAAAGGCAGTTTTCCGATCCGCTTCCATCGCACCCGCTTCCCCCGGACCCAGCATTTACTCCGTGGCACACGCATAGCTCGAGCCACTTGTTGTTAACATACTCTCTGCCGAACGCCGCAGAACTCATCTGCGTTGCAACAGTCTTTACTGCAGGGTTCGAGCTTGGATCGGTAACGTTAATCCAGCCTCGAAATCCAAACGTTTTAGGAGAGTGAAGTGCGCCAGTATCAGTGCCGTCTGGATTGTTAAACTGAGAGACACTAAGCGCTGGATCTGACCCGTCTGAATGAATTGATATTGCTCCAGTGGTCAGTGTAGGAACTTGGCCGTAGGCGACCGTAGGGTGCACTGCGATCGTTCTGAGATGATCAACAGTTTGGTTGCTCCAGCTGCTCCAAGAGTTAGTGTCAGTTAATGAGGTTGGTCCTCCACCGGATGAAGGGTCAAAGTTACCCCCGTTCAAAGAGGAGATGTTGTCATCTGGAATGCCACTGTCGATGCCGACCATTGTAAAGTAGTTGTAGGCAGAACTACGCGTAAACAAGTCAATTACGCGCACAATTCCACGTAGGTAGTTCTGCCAAACAAAGTTATTACAGGCGGAGCCGTAGACTTTATGAAAAGTTTCCTCAAGTGCACCCATGGAAGGGAAGAAGGGGACGAACGGAGTATTTCCCGAGATGTTTGCACCGAGGGGAGAAGTCGGAGTTGAAAGCCACGTATAGCTCTGATCGAATCCTGGAAAACCAACCCCCCCTGCGTCTATCGCCGCTGCTGAAATTGGCTCGATTGCATCAACTAGTGGCCACTGGCCAGGCTCTGTTCCAGCGCCGACCTGCCATTGAAAACTGGGACCCCAGATGTGCTGGGCATTGCCGTTAAAGAACGGGAAGGTAGGGTCTACAACTATATAAACCCAGCTCGACTGCTCGTGGGCAACCGAAATAATCTCAACATTGGTGGCAGGGAGGATGTTGCCGATTGCAAAAACTTGAGTGGGGCTCAGGACAGCTCGCATTACTACTGCGTTGCCCCATGTGTCTAATTGACCGGTGCCGCAAGTAAAAGGGTTTCCGTCCAGACAGGGGTCCACTGCGCGTCGAATTACATCGTTATATAGGTTAGCATTGTCAGCGGGCGTGAGGCTTTCAGGATAGAAAGCGCCGGAGCCGAGGCCTTTCCTCGGAATCCAAATTGCAAATCCTGGGACAGAGCTAAAAGTCGAATTCCCAATACCAGAAGGCAGGCCCCCGGAATAAAAGGGACCCGTGAAGCCGCTGCCAACATCGAGGAGGCTTCTTGCTTCGCCCTGCGCGACGTTGTACATCGCGTCGTAATCAGGAATCTCAGCGATACCATGGAATCCGGCTTCATCCATTGCAATTTGACCTTGCGCAGATGAGGCGGCGGTAAACGACATGTCGATTTGATAGCCAAAAGCGATGATCAACAGAAGAAACATGAATATCGCTAAATAGGCAAGGGCAGCGCCGCCCTCACAACTCAGCCTAGATAACGTTCTCTGCCATTTGTTCGTCATTAGAAAATCTCTCGCTTATAGCAGGAAGTAGAACCAGTCGGAGTAGTCGTTGATGGCTACATATACAGTCGACGAGACTGTCCAGAATGGTGCCGCCCCAAAAAAAGCTGATGTCAGGATCGGGATATCGTAATCGCAGCGAATTGCAAGCACCTTGTTTTCCCAGACTTGGCCAAGTCCCCCTTGGGTAAATTTGTTGCGATAATCTGTGTTGTCTCCTCTCAGAGTAAAACAGCGGAAGCAGCCGGGAGGTCCGGCACCAGGGTTGCCGTTAGGAATGCCTGCGTCGCATGGGTATTGAGAGCCACCAACGTTGTTTGTGATAGCGGAGTTTGCGTATGCAATCGCTCTGGCTTCAATCCTGAATAAATTGCCTATCGGATCTCGGTCTTCGTTTGCGAATTGGATATTGTCGTCTGCTATGGCGTCATACCAACTTCCATCAATTCCAGGGGAAACGAATTCAGTATAGTTGCGCAAAACACCGGCCAACTGCCCCCCCCCTGCGGGAATTGATTGGTCTCCGGTAACAGGATTAGTATTGTTGTAAGCTATAGTGACATTGCCCCACTCAGGTCGGGAAATAGCAGCAGCGCGCCTCGTGGCCAAGCTGACTGCTGAGTGCATCGACATATAGCCTGCCGTGACCTTCGCGAGGTCGAACGTAATAAAGATAGTGATGAAGAGCAGCGGAAGGCCGATAGCGAGTTCGATCATGTGCACGCCAGTTTCCGTGCGAAAGCGTGACCCAACACGACCGCGCCTTAGGAGCAATGCGATCATTTAATGGCCCTCTATTTTGAATGACTGCTGATGATACCTCTTCCCCTCGAAGTACTTTCGTTTAAAATTTAAGTGCGTATCGGCAGAGCTTTGCGTCAACACCTAGGACGCCAGTTTACCCCATGTAGGCGCCTGGTTCATCGTACTTTTTCTGACGATACTGGCTGCCTTTTGGCGTTAAGCGACAAAAAACGCTCTTATTCCAGGTCGTATCAAAAGCCGACTCCATAACCCAATTCACGTTGCACATACAGTTGTACTGTGTGCACCCCGCAATTCCGATACGGCCATTGCGCCAATCAGCCTGCTCGACAGTAGAGCCGGTTAGGGCAAGGCATCTATTGTAAGCGGCGTTGACCATTTCAGTGTCGTCGCCACCGACGTTCTGGGTAACGCCGTCACCGGGTGTTACAAGGTTCTGCTTTTTGATCGGAGGAGGTGGTTGAACAGTGTGAACACAGCAGAGATCCGTTGAGCCTAGATCGTCTCGCGCGCTCTGCAAATCCGCATATTGCGCTCCAACAGGCGTTCCGTCCGCTTGGCAAGACGGATAGATAGCAACATCTGTGAGAAAAATACTCACCTGACCTTTGGACTCGCTAACGTCTTGAGCCGTGAAGCCAGTAATTTGCGCCACGTTTCGCTGCAAACGCTGAATCGTAACGTCCATTAAAGGATCGTTTGGCTGAGCAAGCCCGAGGTAGTCGACCGTAGAAACGCCGCCGCCTGTTTTAAGAGCACCGTCTTTTCCGCTCAGTTCTCCTGAGGCTGGAGTGATAATCTCCATTGCCATCATCCACCCGCCGACGGACAGAATGACTGCAATCAGAATGACTATTGGTAGGAAAATCAGAAACGCGCTTCCCCTGCAATCGGAGCGCAGAACTTTAAGTCGACCATTTAGATCGTCAATCAACTTACAAAGCATCGCTAAAACCTCACCGTCAATCGCTGTAAGCAAACCTCCACCTCCATTATTACTGGGTTTTTACCCCTAGTCTAGGACTAGGTGGTTGAATTTGCTAAAAAAATTCATTAAAAAATCAGTAGGAAACCAGCGGAACCAGATACTTACATCATCGGACAAAAAGCCCTAAGTGTTAAGTATGAGGTGATGCAAGCACGATATTAGGCTTAACACGCCAATATGACAAGACATTTTCCGGCGTTTAGAACTACACTTTCTTCATCAGCCACATCAGGGCAAGGGAGGCCCAGTGTTCGTAGCTCTGCCACTTTTGAGCGCGCTTTTTGCCGATGACGTTGTCGCAGACGTTGATGTCGACTCGACCGCTTTTGAGCCAGCTGAGCTCGGTTTGGAGGCGTCTGGTCTTTTCGTGAGCCTCGTACATTTTGAAGGTTTCAAAGCCCTTCTTGTCGTTACCCTCGGCGCTGTTGCCGTAGCTGCGAATGTAATACTGAATCGTCGGAATGAAGCGAATCATGCCTTCCCCGGATGGGGGCTGCTCTAAATCGTCTTTCGACATGGGGACTGAACCTCGCGACAAAATTCAAGACTGATTGCCTTTCTATACGATACGCTACTAAGCGAGTTTTAACCACTAGCCTGATAAGCATGCGAATTGTCTACTTCATAGAAAGCGCAGAGGCTGGCGGGGCGGAGCAAATTGTTGTGACCCTGGCCGACGCGTTTAGAACCAGAGGCCACGATGTAAGTATCATTACGATGCAAGACGGCTGGCTGACCGAGGAGCTGGATCGCCTTAGCCTGCCGCGCTCCCGTATAGACAGTCGCAGGTCCCTCGATGTTACTCTGCCATTTCGCTTGGCGGCGCGTTTCAAGGATCTTAAGGCGGATGTCGTTCACTCCCATTTGTTAGATTCGAATTTTTACGGCGCCTTGGCTTGCAGGTTGGCTGGGGTTCGTCATGTCGGAACAGATCACGGCGATATCCATCTGCCTGCTAGAAAGAAGCTGCTCAAGTTGAAGCTTCGTGCCGTTTCACTATTGGGTAGTTCTATGACCGCCGTGTCTAAGTTTACGGCGGACAAATTGATTGACCTGGGCGTATCGCGGCAGCTCGTGAGCTGTATCTACAATCCGATTGTTCCGATTGAACGATCCGCCAAAACCCGCACCGCAATTAGGCAAGAGCTTGGACTTTCAGACGATGCGTGGGTTTGGATACATGCGGCAATGATGACTCGGGTGAAAGATCAAAAAACCATGCTGCATGCGATGCAGTCCTGCACGGAGAACCAGTATCTGCTTTTGGCGGGAGATGGGCCGCTTAGAGAAGCGCTTAAGAAAGAGGCTGCAAAATGTGGGGTAGAAGACAGAGTCCTGTTTCTAGGGTTTAGAGACGATGTGCCCGACCTATTGTCGGCTGCGGACGGATTTATCTTGTCGTCGCTTTCGGAGTCAATGCCGATGTCACTGCTTGAGGCGATGAGTGCTGGTTTGCTATGCGTAAGCACGAGTGTAGGCGGAGTGACTGAGGTCCTTGATAGTGAGCGGGGCTACTTGTTTCCGCCTAAGGATAATTCTGCACTCGCTAGGATTATGAATTCAGTTTGTGAGAACCGAGCAAGCTGTGCTGAAAAAGCAAAAAGTGGCCAGAATTTCGTTCGAGATGCTTTTGGAATTGAGAGAATACTTAATCGCTACGAGCAGCAGTACGCCTTATAGCTCATCGACGCCGACAGTCTTTCCGTAGCCTCCGAAGACATCCCGCATTCTAAAGATTAAAATATCGCGAAACATTTTAGCTGAATCGCTGACAAGATTAACTTTGGAGCCGGGTACATTAGTCCAGTTAATCGGAACTTCTGCTATTTTTGCGCCGGCCTTTCTTGCGAGATAAAGAATTTCGACATCGAAGGAGAAGCCTTCAGATTTGGAACGGGAGAAGACGTAGCGTGCTACAGGTCGGCGAAATAGCTTGAAACCGCATTGTGTATCGGCGATTCCAGGCAGCATTACGAAATTTACAATTCCGTTAAAAACCCGACCCATAAACTTCCTGACCCACAAGGTGCTGACTTGTGTATCCTGCGAGTAAAGTGCTCTCGAACCAATCGCTACCTGAGCACCTTTAGTAATCGCATTTTCAAGGCGAGAGAGTTCTTCGATCGGGGAAGCTCCATCTGCGTCGGTGTAAAGAATAAGTTCACCGGCCGCATGCATAACTCCGAAGCGCACCGCGTAACCTTTACCGCGGTTTTCACCATACTGCAGCAGCTTAACTTCAGGGGAGAGGCGCTCAAATTGATGGACTACTTTATCAGTTCCGTCAGAACTACCGTCGTTGACGACTAGGACTTCGTAAGTGCGGTCCGATGCCTCTAGAAATTCCGTAATGGAAAGCAGCGTTTTGGGCAGTCGGTCTTCTTCGTTGTAGGCGGGCACAATGACGCTAAGGTAAACCTTTGTCCCTTCGTCAGGCCAAATCGGGAAGGAATCAGCATCCTGATCATTGTTCGTAGCAGAGCCGCTGACGTCTGCAAATTCCGCTGATGCTATTTGACCGTTCTCTTCTTCGTCAGACTCGGGAAGTTTCCCGCCCATCGAGAATACGAAGTACAGACTTCCTGGGATGCCGACTACGAGCATCTGGATAATATGCTGGGAGACAACCATGGCTAGAGCGGTTTCGCGTTCAACTCCAACATGCACAAGTGCAAGAGTTGCAAACGCCTCGATAACACCGACGCCGCCGGGAGCGGCGGGTATTAGAGAGCTAAAGTTCACTGCGGCAAGGAATAAGGCCAAATTACCCACGGAAAGCGACTGACCAAATGCTTTGGCAACAAAAGAATAGACCAGCAGCTCGACCGACCAGGCGACTATTGTCATCAGGGATATTCGCACAAGCCGCGGCAAATGCAGCATTGGTTCGAGACCTTCGATGAACTTGCCTATGCGAACCAGCGTGTAATTGGATAGGTGTCCAGGGAAGATGTGGCCTAGTCTTTCCAGATAATGATAAGCGCGGTGGCGCTGCCAGAGAACTATTCCGGTCATTAACGCGATTCCGGCAAATCCGTATGCAACATACAGCAGCTCTTGGCTGTCGTTGAATTCTGCCCGCGTCGAAGTTAAGCCAAATAAAACCGCAAACATTGTGCTGATCATCAATCCATCAGCAAGTCGTTCGCCGGCGATGGTGGCAAGGACGAGCGAGCGGCTTAAATTGGTGGCACGGCCGCCGAGATGAGCGCGCACAAATTCTCCCAAGCGCGCCGGGAGCACATTGTTCATGAAAAAGCCGACCATCAGGCAGCGAAAAGAGTCGCCGAACCCCGGGGCTGAAGATTCAAAGAATACAGGCCAACGCCAGGCGCGAATAACGTAGCTCAGCAGCGTTGCGGCGGTGGCGAGCAGCAAATAGGAAGGATCAACTTCTGAGAGAATGGCAAAGATGCGTTCGCGTTCAATATCGTGAAGGATCCACCACATTGCCAGACCGGACACGGCAAATCCCAGCGCGAGATTGCGCGCTATTCGCCGCTTGCGTTTACCGCTTTTGTCTGGCTGACCCATTCGATGTGCCTAGTGCTCTATAAGTTTAGGAGTTAGCGAGCTTATAAAACTGATGAGAAAAGTAAAGGATTTTAGGCTAGCTTTGTCCAGGCTTGCAAGTTCCTTTAATTGTAACGGATTTTTCCCCTACATAGCTGCAAAATCCCTCATCGTCACGAGGGCTGGGGCGAAAATTAAGCTGACCCCCGAATACGGTAACCGTCGAATAATCGAGTGGACAGCCCCTCGGGCAGCGTTCTGCGAGAGCTCTTTCCGCCTGCTTGCAGGTCTCAGACCTGAGCGGGTAGGCCAGTTCGTCGCTAATTTGCTTTTCTGCCTCGTCGGCTTTGCAGTGTTTGATTCGAGCAGTCGCAGAGACTTTGCAGTCGACTGAAACATCGCCGCAGCTCGTTGGTTGGGTCATATAGGGATTGCCCTGCTGCTGCATTATTCGCTCCTGCAGGGCTCGCTGCATTTCAGGAGTCATTTGCGGCGGCACGGCGTTACGATTAAAGATCCCGCCCGACGTAAGCTCAATGAAGGTTATGACCATCAAGCCGACTAGCAGAAATGTGCCAAAAATCAGGACCTTTTTCTCATCCATGCCGGTATATTATCGAATCGCAACCCAAACAGCCAGCTAAGGAATAGCTTTGGTAATCCATGGTCCAATTGCGTTTGCTACGGGGATTGGAAGCCTTTTCCAGCATGCAACGACTGCATTGAAGCGGGGATTATTGGGATTGATATCAGGTATTTTTTTCATTTCCTGATGGTAATACCAGCACAGCTCCACTGGCTCTGCTCCCCACTGCTTCTTAAATCTGAAAGTGCCTGAGTCTGGAGAACTGCGGCCGAAGTCAAATACATCTGCCCCGGCTTGGCACGCCGCCTTAATCGATTCCCAGTAGAGCAGCATATTCGGCGAAAGTTTATTTGCTTTCCTGAGAGATGAGGCCCACGGAATTTCAACGTGGCCGCGATCCTGCAAGGTGATTCCCGCAGCAAGCGGTCGCTGTTCCTGCCAAACAGTAATGATTTGCGCCCGCTTGCCAAAATGCTTAAGGGTCCTACTGAAAAGCGATTTGGGGTAAACCGGTGTGCCTAAATCGCGCATGTTTTCCGCGAAGACAGAGTAGAATCCCTTAAAATCTTCGGAGTAGTTTTGATCCGCCGGCGCAACTTTCACGTACAGTCCGCTTTTTGTTGGTCGGCGAATTTGGCTTCTCAATTTTGCGGGGAAGGTTTTGAACTGCTCTTCCGGATCAGCTGTTAATTGGAGTTCCATTGCGACTTTGTGCGAGCGCGGCGAGTAGCGGCCCTCGAGCAGCGGTTCTACCTTGCGGCAGCGCAGCTCTACATAGTCGACGCCGAGCTCCTTGGCCTTCTCATCAATCGCTCGTTCGACCGCTTCGGCTGCGTCGTCCGTTTTCGAAATGATGCCTCCCGCATTAAGGTAGGGCACCGAAATCAATGCGCTGCCAAACAGAAAACTTTTTACGTGGAACACGGGCGCTGCTGCTTGGACTTGTCCAGAGTCATCCGTGGCGATGAAATACAGCGGTTTGTGTCCGAAAGTGTCGCGGATAATCGAGCGCCAACCCCAGTCGAACGCGTGATGCAAGGTTGCTGCGCTGCGATGAAAATCATCCCAGCTTTGTCTGTCGGCGTCACTTGCAACGCGCACACTACAAGTCATTTCTCAGTTGCAGACCCTTGCCCGCTTCTCCACTCTTCAATTAGTTTTTGGATTGTTGAAAACTCAAACGCTCGAAGATAGCGCTCGACGCGACTGCTAAAATCAGCAATGCCCCCGTAGTGGCGCAGCTTCGTCAGGGCGGGCATTTCTTCGAACCGCGGCTGTCCCGGGTCGAGTTCCCAGGGGTGTATATAGCAGCAAAAAGGGATATGGTCCCGCGCGTTAATCCGTGACAAGCCCCAACGAATGAAAAATTCTGGGAAAAGGCGCCAGTAGGCACCTCCAGCTACCGGCAGCCGAAGCTTCTTTCCTAAGAGTGATAGTTCGCTGGCAGCAAGCGGGACTATCAGAAGTTCTCCGCCATTTGTCGGTCGCACGGTTATGACTCTTGGTTTGTCTAGATTTGTGTAGCGAGGGTGCCACACCGGATACACGCTCGAGTCATATGTGTAGCCTGCTTCGACGAGCTTGTCGTATGCCCAGGGGTTTTTTTCGGTGATAGAAAAATTTGGCGCACGGTAGCCGGTGACTTCAGTTCCGCAAATGTCTTCCAACAGTTGTTTAGCGCTTCTGATATCTTCATAGAAATCTTCAGGCGAAAGCAGATACGCAAGCTGATGATTGAAACCATGAGAGGCGATCTCGTGACCGGCTTCGGCAAGGCGCTTTACTTGTTGGGGGTTACGGCGTGCGAAATCTCCTAGCACGAAGAAAGTGCCAAGCGTGCCTGTTTTTTCAAATACTTCCAAAGTTGCGTTAATCGATTCCGGTGCGCGGGTGCTCATCTCATTCCAACGAGATCTTCCCACGTAAGGGTCAAGATTAGTTGCGTGAAAGTACTCCTCGACGTCGACTGATATTGCGTTTAGCATAACCTGGATTATGGCACGAACAGACTCACGCCCAAAGCCGTCTAGGATGCTTGCCCCGGCTGGGAATTTCCCCGGTTCGGCCGAGCTCAAGCATGCACGTCTCCTGATAAAGCAGGCGTCAGGGGAGCATGGCAGAGACGGCGATGCTGACGCCAGTGGTAAATACCGTTTAATGCTTAAGGCAGCCGAGAGGCTAATCAGCCAGGCTCTCGGGCTGGATCGGGTTGTTTGCTTTGGTAGCGGGAAGGAAGCGCTGGCGGCGCTGTGCGGGCAGCTCAAAGAGCGATTTGGGTGCAAGCATGCCGTCGTTGCGGCGTACACATGTCCGGACGTAGCCGCGGCAATTGTGCGCGGTGGTCTTCGCCTTCGCGTGGCGGACGTTCGCCCCGACACCCTAGACATGCTGCTGCTCTCTCCGTCAGGCAGTCCGGAACTAGTCGTTCTCTCCAATTTGTATGGCCTGCCCGACAGGGTGGACATCTGGAACGACAGCACAAGATTCGTTGTTGACGATGCTTGCCAGGCAATACTTTCCGCCTCAGGTGATTATTCAGTCGGAGCGCGAACTCAATTCGGTATCGTCAGTTTCGGGCGCGGGAAGGCACTCTGCGGTATTGGTGGAGGAGGTGTGCTGGTACGTTCGGAAAATGAATCCGACCATCAAATTCTAGACGCATCTTCGATTCGGGGAATCGTGCGCGAAATTCAGCGCGCAAGACAGATTCACTCGTCTCCCTTTGGATCGCTTAAGGGCAGATTGTTGCTATCGCTTCTGCCTACTTTAGAGAAGCCGAAGTGGTACAGCAAAGTAACTTCAATTCCAGGACTGGGACTGGGGGAAACTAATTGCGACTTATCATTCTCGGATGCATTGCTAACCGAGCCAATGCTGAGTGCTGCCGTAGCGCAGTTGTGTATCGCGCAGGAGATTACTAGAAGAAACCTGGCTAACGCCCGGCGGTGGCATGAACGGCTCGAGGATTTAGACCTGCTTGAACCATTCATGGAGCGAGGCTGCAAGTTTGACGGCAGTGTGATCCCGACGAGATATCCAATTATCCTCAATTCTCCTGAGCAGCGCACGGAACTGCTTGAGTTGATGGAGGAATCCGGACTAGGGGCGAGTGCGTCTTATGACAGGGCACTAACCGACTTTCCCGAACTGCGGCCGTATATTGACGAAGGTGACTGCGCTGCCGCTAAAGAAGTTGCCCGAAGGATTGTGACCTTGCCCGTTCATCAGTATGTATCTGAGGATGATATCGAGAGCGGACGGGCTATCGTCCGGGATGTATTGAGCGAGTCGTGAACGCAATGTTTCCAGACAATATTTTTGTAACCAGCTGTTTAGGTTTTGTTGCCTACACCTATGTGGGTTATCCGCTGCTGATGCTGGTGCTTTCGCTTGTGATTAGGCGAAAAGTCAAGCCTGACGAGAATTGCGAGCGTCCAAGCGTCACTTTTATTATTCCTGCGCGAAATTCCGAACATTTCATTCGCGAGAAAATAGTGAACACTCTGGCAATTAACCAGCAGGACGCCCGCTCTGTTGAGATTGTCATTGTTTCGGATGAGAGCACTGATGGAACAGATGATATCGTTCGTGAATATCAAAATATGGATGTGCGCTTGATTCGTCTCGAGGATCGGGCCGGCAAGGAGAGCGGTCAGCAGGTAGCAATCGAGAATACCGACGGCGAGATTATAGTTTTTACTGACGTTAGGGCACAGCTCGAGCCCGAATCCTTGTCTAATTTTTTGGCCTACTTTAAGGACCCGAAAATTGGGGCCGTTAGCAGCATCGATGCAATTCCGGAAGGTTTGAGCGGCGAGGCGCTTTACGTTCGTTATGAAATGTGGCTGCGCGCACTCGAGTCGCGGGTATGCTCACTTGTCGGACTTAGCGGTTCTTGTTTTGCGGCGCGACGAAGTGTCTGTGACAACTGGCACGAAGATATTCCAAGCGACTTTTTTACTGCGCTGAATACAGTCCGTGCGGGTTATCGCAGTGTTTTAGCAAGAGATATCCCCTGCACTTATGGAGTGCAGAAAGACACGTCGAAAGAGTACAGCCGCAAAGTTAGAACTGTGCTTAGAGGGTTAACGTGCTTCTTTAGTTATTGGACGTTATTGGTTCCGCTGAAATATGGGTTTTTTAGCTTTCAATTTTTCAGCCATAAGCTTTGCCGCTGGCTAATTCCCTTCTTCCTGATAGCTGGAGTTGCAGTGCTGCTGGTATCGACAGAAAGCGTTATGACTTTTAGCCTAGGCTTGGTCGGCGTCTATTTATTTTTGCTGGCCGCCGGGTTTGCCTGGTATCTTCCAGCCGCGCACGAAAACATCTTATGTCGCGTCGCGCTGTTTTTTGCTCTTAGCAATGTAGCGATTGTTCACGCCTGGATCGACCTGGTCCGTGGAAAGCGAATGGTAACCTGGGAGCCTACGAAGGCCTAAGTCTCGCGACCTATTCCGTACCGACTTCGCTCAGGAGTTGCTTAACTTCAGCGTTGTTGGGGTCTAGATAGGCAGCCTGCTCAAGTGCTTGTCTAGCTTCGGATGCTCTGCCCGCGTCCTTATAGTCTCGACCAAGCCACAGCCACAAATCTGCGCTGTTGGGACAGCTTCGTGTTAGGCGTCGGTATTTTTGAATTCTTGCGTCACGATCGGTTGTTGTTATTGCTTCAGTGACGGGTTGTTCCGCTGAGGGGCAAAGGGCAGTAATGCGTGCGATAGGAGAACTGTCCCTAACGTCTTCGATTGCGCCTGTGTCTTCTTCCTTCATTAGTTCATCAAGCTTCGCACGCTGTTCGAAGCGTTCGTTGCGCGATGCGGAAAAAGTTCTGTCGGTGCTGTCGTTGATTGAGCGAGTGCCGTACTCTGTCGGGATAAGTTCGTTTTTCGAGCGGCCAATATTTGACATCGACGACCAGGCGGGTGCGCCGCCGGCAAAGGCGCCTTTTTGCGCCAATACCTCTTGCTCTTCAACACTGGGGGAAGTGAATCGACAGCCGGAAAGCAGCAGCGTCGAGCCGCTAATTAACAGCAGCAGAAGGCGAACAAGCCGCGCTCCCCTAATCTGCTCCTCCGTTGGCCGCGCTTTGTTGTATTGGAGCTGAGTCTTGATTGTCATTGTTAAATTCAAAGTCTAGTGCACCGTCCACACGACGCGGTCGATAGCCGTAATATCCGTAGTCCAGATATGGCTTCGATGCGTCAACAGCGTCGTTCATCACGACTCCGAGAATCTTCGATTCCCCAATGACTTCCACGGCATCCTTAACGAGGCGCTTCTCAGTGCGCCACGCCCTGACTACCAGCAAAGTCGCATCCACGATTGAACTTAGCCGTATTGGCTCAGAGCATAGCAGAGCAGGCGGGCAGTCAACAACGATATACCTGTACTTGCTTCGCAGCAGGTGTAAAAATCGCGGAATGTCAGGGCGCTCAATCGCCTGCGGTGGGTCGGAAATAGGTGTTCCCGCCGTAATAATGTCCAAACGGGGCGTCACCGGCTTAATTACATCAAAAATACCTGCTTCACCTGCGATGGCATCGCTCAGCCCCTGTTCCTGTTCCAGTCCAAAGAACTTATGGACAGTAGGGCGGCGTAAGTCGCAGTCGATCAGCAGAGTTTTCCCTGCCGGGTCGATACTGAGAGCTCGCGCTAAGTTAACTGAAGTAACGCTTTTACCTTCTTGGGCGACAGCGCTTGTTACCGCCAAGACATGGTAATTGTTTTCTCGACGCAGATTTAATCGTTCGATCTTGGCGCGCAATATTCGGAAGCGCTCCGCAGCGGCCGGGGACTCAACCTCGCCGTCAGCGAGAAGGATGCTGCCTTGGTAGAGCGTGTTTTCCTTTTTGAGCCGATTACGATCGGTATCGGGTTCGCTTAGCTTAATTACTTTAGCTTGCGGCTTCATTGCTTCTTCCAAGGGTCCCTCACTACACTCTGTTAATTAAGAAAACTATCAACAAACTTCCACTTGCCAGAGACAGCGCTGACGCAAATACGGAAACTGAGGTCAAACGCTTTTGGTAAGCAACGGTTTCAGGTGTTGTCATCGGTGGAATAAGTCCGAGAACCGGTAATCCAGTTTCGGACTCCATTTCGTCACGATCTTTGTAAGCGCCATTTAAGAAAAAGAGCAACATGAGCAGCGAGACGAATAGAATACCAGAAACTGCAATGCCTGCTGTCATAAACAACTTTCGGTTGGGACCTGCAGGGAACGCGGGCAGTTCGGCCGGCTCAATTATCTTAAACTGAGAGGCTTTTTGGCTTTGCATCAGGCTGTTCTGAAGTGAAGCATCTTCCTTTGCGGCAAGCAGCCTTTCATAGTTTGCCTTAACGTTAGTGTAGTCCCGTTTGATTTTCAGCAGTTCCTGCTCCTTGAGCGGCATCGCCTGAATATCAACCTGAAGCACCTCGATTGATTTCTTCAATGAAGCGTTTTCCTTCTGCAGTGCCGCCAGTTGAGCATCCACTTCATTGATTTGGCTTCGAATCGAGCGCACTACCGGCGAACTAGCTGCGGGGGCGCTTTTTCCGCCGGAACTACCTGAGCCAAGCTGGGCCTTCAGAGCTTTAATGCGCTGCTTGGTTTTGATGACATCGGGGTGTGCGTCCGAGTACTTGCTCTGAAGTACTACGAGTGCAGATTCCAGCTGTGCCACCGCCTCGTTTGGATCGGAAGAAGTTTCTCGGGCAGACGGAAGACCCGCTCCTGAACTTCGGGCCGTGACCAGCTCGGTTTGCAAACTTTGTCGGCGAACATTATTCGCAGAAATCATTTGGCTGTTTGCAGTCAGCTGCGCTTGGAGATTCTCAAGCCTGGCGATTGCAGCGTTCAGGTGCTCAGGCAGCTGTTTAAAATTGCCGCTGACAAACTTCTGAACCATTGCCTCAGTCTCTTCGAGCTTTTTTCGCGCGTCGTAAAGCTGAGCGTCAATAAACTCTTCAGTGCTTTGTATCTCAGTCCTTCGAGAGAGAAGGCTTTCTTCGATAAATAAATTTGTTACGGCCTGAGTCACGCGATAAGCGGTCTCCGGATTGCCATGGGTGAAAGTTAAGCGAAAGGTTTGAAGCAGCTCAAGACCCGTGGGTGACTTCACTGGCGTGATGTTTACCTTCTTGCGCAACGTATAGATCGCAGATTCGATGCCCTTGGGGCCGCGCAGCGAAGGATATAGATCAAACTTTTCAATGATTGCGCGAAGGCGAGGGCGAGAAAGAATTTCCTGGACGATTGAATCGAGTCTTGAGCGCATCTCACGCTCGTCCGGCTCCTGAACAATCTTGGTCTGAACGCGCTGAGGCTGGATGTAAAGCAGGGAGCTAGCCGAGTAGTAATCGGGAACTGCGATACTAAATGTAATGATCAGACCGCAGAGCACCACTGCCGGACCGACAGCAATTCGCCAATACCGTTTAATCGCCTGCGCGACCAGGGCCAGCACTTCGTTGGTGTTTCTCTGGGGGGCGTTAGAAAAACTAAGAGATTTCATGCGTTTAATTGCTCGATTTATTTCGCTTCAGGGTTATCAAGATCCTGAACGCCTGCGTGCTTTATCTAAGTTAAGTACTGGTTTTTACTTAAACTACCTTACCAAACCGCTGCATGCGAGGCGGTATTATAACGAAAATTGTCGGAAATACTAGAGTCCCAGCTCATATTTTTTACTAAAAAGAACAATAATTATCTGCGTTGATGCTAAACTACTAGAAATACAGAGTCAATTCCCCTTGGCGGCTCTGTCGGACTACTTCTTTGGCCAAGGAGCGGCACGGCAAATTGAGACAGCTGGCAGCCTACACAGCAATTAGCAGCCTAACACCTCCAAAGCGAACACATGTTGCTCTCCGGGAAGGCAACAGCTGAATGCACAATCGTAAGACAGGCAAAACCAATCAGCTGCTTGTATCTTTGAATTGGTTTTTCGCTCGGAGTTGACGGTTCGTCAAGCGAACTGAACGGCGATAAGCGGCTGTCACATTACTGCTGATTGGTCTAAACTCGCTGGCGTATTAAGTTTTTTGGTTTTGCAGGGAAACTATCTCAACTACATGCGTCTGTCGTCAGCCTTCAAGCTATCTATGCTTATATTGTTTCTGCTGTCCTCTGTCGGCTGCAGCGAGACTCCTGAGGAGAAATTGGCTCGCCTGAAAAAGCGCGCTGCGGAGTATCGGGAGCAGGATCAGCTTGAGGAGGCCAGGATATCACTTCTGCAGGCGATGGAGGTCAAAGCGGATGATCCTGAAGTAGTTCTAGAACTTGCGGAAGTGCAGCTTCGGTTGCGCCAGTATCGCAAAGCGCTCGAGAGCTTCAAAGCGGTTACAGACTTAGACCCGAACAACAGAACCGCACGGCTGCGACTAGTCTCAATGCTAATTGCAGCACGCCAATACGAGTTTGCCGAAAGCGAACTTAGCAAGCTGCTCGAATCCAATCCGCAAGACAGAGATGGCCAAATGCTAAAGGCGAGCATTCTCCAAGGCCGCGGTAAGTTGGAAGCAGCCCTGAAAATTCTAACCAAGCTGGTCGAGGACGATGATACTGATGCAATTGTCTTGGCCAAACTCGCTGATGTGCAAATTGCCTCAGGTAACAGGAAGGATGCGGAAGAGAATCTGCTAAAGGCAGTTGCTGGCGCGCCTGATAACTCAACGATTCGCATGGGGCTGGCGATGCTGTATGTTTCCCAGGGTCGGTTTGAGGAAGCACAAGAATTGATTCAGGAAGTGGTCGCGCAGGAGCCTGATGCTGCCGCGCTGCGGTTGTATTACGCTGAGTTTCTTCTGCGTCGCGGAATGATTGAGCCCGCGTATGAAGAATATATTGTGACCTTAAAGACCGATCCGCTGCGCCATCTTGCGCGAGATCGCCTGTATGATCTGTATGTGCTGCGCGGTGAGAAAGACAAGGCGTTTGCGTTAACTAAGGAATTGGAGCAGGTGCCGGATGCAGACGGAGCCCATGCTTATTTCCTCGGTCGTGACGATGAACTGAACGGCGAATTTAATGCGGCGCTTCAGCACTATATCGACGCAATTCAACTGATGCGCAATTTTGCTCCGGCGTTTAGGCGAGCCGGCCTGACCGAGCTGCGTCTTGGCCGACGAACGGAAGGAATTGAACATTTGAGTCAGACCGTGACGCTTGATCCGGGGGATGTTGCTGCGAGAATTGCTTTGGCGCGAGACGCTTTTGCGACAAAAAACTACGGCGCGGCTGCCGAGCATATCTCACATGTCTTGAAACGATATCCGTCGCAGCAAGCGGCTAACGTATTGAACGCCGATATTCTGATGATTAAAGGCGATCTTAAACAAGCAAGATCGATTTATCAGGCGTTGGTAAAACGCTCGCCCAATAATCCGTCGGGATACGTGAAGCTCGGCGTAGTTGACGAAAGATCTGGAGACTATGAGTCAGCTCTTTCCAACTATCGCAAAGCTTTGGAGTTTGATCGCAAGGTATTGCTGCCCGCTCAGCGCGTTGTAGCAATAGTGTCTCAAAAGAATGGTCCTCAGGCGGCGCTCGATGAATTAGAGAAGTATCTTGCGTCGAGCACGAACTCCAAACCAGAGTACAGTATGCTGCTCGCATCTCTGTTGGTGCGCGAACGCGCGAATGAAAAGAATATCGAGCGAGTGAAAGAGCTGCTGAGCTTTGCTGCGCAGGAGCGTTCAGACATGGCTGAAGCGCATGCCTTGTTAGCATCCGTATTGTTGGCTGAAGGAGATTTGGACTCAGCAGAGCAAGGCTACAAGGCGCTGGTTGAGAAGCATCCGTCTCACGTGCCTTCGCTGATGATACTTGCCGGAATACGACAAAAGCATTCTGACTTTGCTGCAGCCGCGGAGTACTACCGCAAGGTGCTGGAGGTATCTCCCCGCCATCCACAGGCCGCCAATAATTTAGCCTGGATACTGGTGGATAAACTCGACGGAAATTTGGATGAGGCGCTGCGCTTTGCCAAGATCGCAAAGGAAGAAGCTCCACGAGATGGTAGTATTACCGACACCTTGGCCTGGATTTATTTCTTACGCGGTCAGCCGCGTGCGGCGCTCGGGCTGATGGACGAGGCGATAAAGCTCGACGCGGGGAGTGGAGGTAAGGCCCCACTCGGACCACGCTATTACCGGCTGGCAGAGATAAAATTTGCGTTAAATGATAAGGATGGTGCATCTGAAGCGCTCACCCGAGCTGAGTCTTCGGGAGCGCTTTCACCGGAGGTCGCAAAGAAAGCGAAAGTTTTGCGGCGACGATTGCAAAAGGGGGAAAAGTAACCAATGCGCGTAATGAGAGTTCTTGTGGCAGTTTCTCTTCTAACGCTTTTAATAGGCTGTATCGGAGGAGTTTCCAGCCGTCCGCTAGACGAACTTGAGTCTGCGACCGGGAAGGCGCCGGATTACCGCATCCGTTCAGGCGATACGCTGAATATCCAGGTTTGGGGAGAGCCGGAAGTTTCCGGTGAAGTATTTGTCAGAGACGATGGGAAAGTATCGGTTAAGCTTATCAAGGAAGTTCACGCGCAGGGCCTAACCATCGACGAATTTACAAGACAGATAACTGAGGATCTTAAGCGCTTTATTCCGGCAGCTTCAGTTGTAGTGTCTGTCGTGCAAAGCGCTCCGGTGAAATATTTCTTGCTCGGGGCTTTCCAGCGACCGGGTGAGCACCGCAGTGAAGGTTCCGTAACTTTTCTGCAGGCAATCGCTACCGGTGGGGGCTTCGCACCATTCGCTAATCCGGGACGCGTTACGCTTATCCGAAAATCTCCAGAGGGAGAGAAACGGTATGTATTGGATTATAACGACGTGATTGCGGGGAAAGAGCCGAACCCGCAGCTGCAAAGCGGCGACGTCTTAGCGGTAGAGTAAATTTTCGCTTCATCAGGAGAGGACTTAAATGGATTCAAAAAAAGCATTGATAGCGGTAGTACTGATTGCGCTTGTTGCGGGGATTTATTTTTCTCGCAAAGGCGGTTCAGGGGTTATGGGAACATCTTCTGGCGGCATGGCGATGCAGCAAGGAGCTGTGGTGCTCCCGTCTGGGGGAGGAGAGGTGCCCTCGGGTTCGATGCTGCACGGAGTACGCTCAGATGTGTTGGCTGTAATGCACGTGTCGCCTCGTAACGTTGATCCTGCCGTCAATTATCTCGAGCGTTTCTGGGGAAGAATTGCCGCCACTAAGCTCGGTCAGGCTAACGGTTTGAAGAACTCGTTGATTGAGACTGCTAGAGCGCAGGCAAAGAACACCCAGGATCCGGCGGAAGTAGAAAAGGCCGAGAAGGCGTTCGAAATACTCTCCAACGGTTGGAATGAGTTACAGGAAGCGGTGTTCATCGTATCCAGTCAATCAATTGAGGGACCGCAGGGAGCGAAGATTCCGTACATGCTGGTTCAAGGTAAGTTTTCCAACAGCGCGACAACCGACAAGCTTAACGACTACCTGAACAAAGAGATTCTCAAAGGACAGGAGTCTCTGACGGACAACGATGGCAAAATTTCAAAACGCGCTGGAGCTGAAGGCGTTTACGATTATGAGATGTCTGGAGGACCAGAGCACAATATCCCTGGAGCTGTCTTTTTAAACGGGGATACCGTTGCGTTCACGATCGGCGCAACAGACATTGATTCGTTTAAAGCAACGGATGAAGAGCAGATGCTTGTATCCGGCAACGATTGGCGGGCTATCGGTGTAAGTCTGCTGCCGGCAACCGGCTTATTTATGTATTTGGATTATCCGAAACTGCAGACAATGATTGACGGTCTGGTCGATGTGGCGGTTAACGTGGGCCAAGAGGATGCTGCATCAGCGGACGACTTGAGAAAGCAGCTGAACAGCCAGTTTGCTGATTTGGGAGTTTTGGGTGCGTCCGTAGATTTTGACGGAGGGTTTAATTCGCTTTCCTGCGTTAAGACCGAAGAAGGCTCCAAAATGGGGAACTTCTATAAGCGCCTAATGGAGGCTCGCAGCAATAGTACTCAGCCTGGAATCTTCCATAAACTGGTTTCGGAAAATGCCTTGTTTGCTTTTCGATTTCAGTTAGACACGGTTCCGTTCTATTTTGACTTTTTCAGGGAATATTACGGTGACGCCTTGGATCAGGCTCAGGCAGGACAAGACGCTCAGCGTTTCCGCGCGATGCTCGACAATGCTGAAGCTGCATTCAACCGCCTTGGTTTTAAAGAACTAGGAATCGTTGCCAGCCTTGCTCCGGGTAATCCAATGCCCGAAGTAGGCCTGTTCTTAGGACAAGGCTCACTCCAGGGAGAAGAGGCACTGACCGCCGTTGCTGAGTCACTCAATGAGTTTCTGCCGCAACCGGTTGCGTCCGTTGACAGCTCAACTGGTAGTCCCCGGCTTCAAATAAATACTGGCCAGCCAGTTCCGGTCGGAGGTGCGATGGTTGGACAAAATTCGGTCTACATTACCTCTAATCCTTACGCGTTCGATAAGGTTAGCAAGCAGCTTGAAAGTGGAGCGTCGTATTTGGCTTCGAATTCGAAAGGCTTGGAGAATTCGCAAGAGGCGCTAGAGGGCGGAGACTACTTTATCTACGCTAACACTGAGCTCCTGCTGCAGATGGTGCGCCCATGGATTGGTATGGCAGCTGCACAAGCTCCGGGCTCGGCTCCTGAGGACATTCAAGAATTGGCAGAATTGTTCGGCGGCCGTTTTATTTCTACCCAGCTGACTAGTGGTGCGGCCGAGAATGTAGTGTGCTCGAGGGCTCAGATGCTCACACTGCAATAGTTACTTTTGCAGCCAAGCATGCGCGAGTGCCGCCGCCGCTGCTTTCGGATCTTCTGTTAACACTAGAGACCCGATAAGCGCGATACCGGCGGCTCCCGCGTCCCGACACAGAGCAGCGTTTTCCAAGGAGATGCCGCCGAGGGCAATTATTTTGCCGGGCAATTTAGTCGCGGTGGTTTTAAGTGCCTCGAGACCAAGAGCGGGCAATTCCGCCGGCTTGGAAATCGGATCAAAAATGGGACTCAAGTACACATAGTCAGCACCTGCTTCAACGGCGGCGGCAGCTTCGTCAGCGCTATGAGCAGAGTAACCAATAACAAAGTCTGAAGTGCAGATTGATTTAGCGGACTCCACTCCGCTGATGCTTCCGCCCAAATGTACACCGTCCGCATTTACTGCGGTTGCGATGTCCAGTCTGCGATTGATGATTAGTTTCGCACCGTGCTCGCGGCAAATTTCGAGCAGCTCTTCGGCAGCGGCTGTTACGTCATCATCTGAGGCAGGGTTCGACTTCGCGGCTTGTTCTCTTAGGTGAACGTGAGAAATTGCACCGCTGGAACCGATAAGCGCTTCGCTAACGACATGGGCGAGACGTCCTGCAGTGCGTAAGTCGCCCCCGTCTGTAATTAGGTGGATCGGGCCGGCGGCCATCAAGCAATTAGGCCGGAAAGCGGGCTTGAAGCATTGGCGTAAAGCCTGCGCTCCATTCTGCCAGCGAGAAATGCTTCACGTCCTGCGTGGACAGCGTGCTTCATAGCTCCCGCCATTTTTACTGGGTCCTTAGCACAGGCAATTGCAGAGTTTGTTAGAATTGCAGTGGCGCCAAGCTCCAAGCAACGCGAAGCATCGGATGCAGTGCCGACACCAGCGTCAACTATCACGGGGACACTGGATTGTTCGATGATGATCGCGAGGTTGTAAGGGTTCTGTAGCCCCAAGCCGCTTCCGATAGGTGCCGCTAGCGGCATTACTGCAGCCGCCCCTGCGTCGACGCACTTCTTAGCTACTATCGGATCGTCCGTAATATACGGCATGCAGACGAAACCTTCATTTGAAAGAATCTTGCACGCCTCAATCGTTTTTTCATTATCTGGAAATAAGGTCTTGTCGTCGCCGATTACTTCAACTTTTACGAAATCTCCGACACCGGCTTCTCTTGCAAGTCGGGCGGTGCGCAAGCAGTCGTCGAGGGTGTAGCAGCCCGCCGTGTTCGGGAGGATTGTAATATCTAAGTCGCTGAGATGCTCAAGTAGATTTTCCTTGGCCGGGTCAGTGATGTTCACCCGGCGGACTGCAACGGTAATCATTTCCGCACCAGCGGCAATGGTTGCTTCTCGTGTTTGCTGAAAACTTTCGTATTTTCCTGAGCCAACGATTAAGCGCGAGCTAAACGTCTTTCCTCCGAGAATGAAGGTATCAGAGCTGGTAGATGGGTTCATTTTACAACACCCTTACTGCGAACTTGAGGACAGCTTCAGCCGCCCCCGACGAAGTGCACTATTTCGATACTGTCTCCGGAATGGATAGCCGTCGCACCGTACCGATCGCGCGGGACAATTTCACGGTTCAGTTCCACGGCAACGCGCTTTCCGCCGAGCTTGCACTCCTCGAGCAGCTCAGAGACTGTTCCGGCAGCTATGGAGCGTGCCTCGCCGTTTAATACAATTTCGCTCATTACGAGTGAGAAACTTGGCCTTAGAGGACTTTCTCTATTGCGTTGACTATTTCCTGCTTCGCCACGGCGCCGACGATTTGTTCCTGAAGCTCACCATTTTTGAAGATGATCAGATTTGGGATGCCGCGGACGTGGAAGTTCGCCGGAGACTTAGGGTTGTTATCAACATTAATCTTCGCCACCTTAAGCTTCCCGGCATATTCTCCAGCCAATTCTTCAATTACTGGTGCAATGCTGCGGCACGGACCGCACCAAGGTGCCCAAAAATCGACCAGCACCGGTGTGTCGCTTTTCAGAACCTCTGCGTCAAAGGTGTCGTCACTTACTTCCAAAACATTGTCTGCCATTAGAATACAATCTCCTATGCCTCAGCGGCGCTGAATTGACTTTAATTGTCGAAACCCTATCAAATTTTATGTAAGCATGAAATCAGCTCTGAGCAAGGCAAGCGTATTAGTATTTATCCACCAAGCTGCTCATTTAAGTAAAGGGACACGAATTTCAATGTCTCGAAATCCCTCAAAATTTCTCTCATGCACTTCATGTTCCTTAGTCGCGTCTGGGGCTTGAAGCTTACAGGATCTTAAAACGCTCCGCCGATGTTGATCGACAAGCGACCGAATTCTTCTCCCTTTTTCTGATTAACGGCAAATCCCAGGTCCGCACCGATCGGGCCGATCGGACTGCGATAGCGCAGCCCCAATCCCGGGGAGTATCTAAGGTCGCCGAAGTACGACTGAGTGTCTCCTTCGAAAGTGCCTCGATGGCGTAGCACCGCTTGGCCGACGTCAAGAAACGTCAAGAGTATTACGTCCTGGGCAACTTCGAAGTGCAGCTCCGAATTGAGCAGCAAGCTGGAATCACCTCCAGCAACGTAGCCTTCGTCGCCTTTTGGGCCGATTGAATTAGGTGAGTAGCCGCGAAGAGTTGTGCGGCCGCCCAAAAACAGCCGGCGTCCTAAAGGAACTACGTCGGTACTAGCGAAAGGCTCGATAATCTCGGCTCGAGCGTTATTCGCCCAGACAAGCGATTCATTAAATTTCAAGAAAAAGCTTTGGGTAAATGTAGCGCCAACAATCGATACTTCTGAACCAAAAGCTTCCGGCATCGCGAACAGGGCAAGTTTTGATTGATAACCAGAAGAAGGATTGTAAATATCGTTTCGCCTATCAAGAATTAACTCAGTGCGGATTCCTGAATAAAATGTGTGGCCGCTATCATTCGGTCCCGCAACTATCGCCTGTGGGACGTCAAACAAGTTTTCGTTGAAAATAGTATAACCGAGGCTACCGCTGAGCGATTCGGTAAGCTGCTGACGGTATACCGTTGACGCGCCGTGCCGGTCGTAACTGAAGCTCTGAGAGAACTCGACTTCTTCCTGCGCAAATATCTCGGAGTAAAGTTCGCCGTCGCGCGTGATGAAGCGGGGAAGGTTGTAACCGACTCGGCCCCGAGCGGCGTCAATAAATCTGTCTCCGTTGCGAAAGAACAACTCTGCGCTTAAAACGAATCTGTGAGCTCTGCCGAAAACGTTGCGCTGGGAAAGCTCGGTCAACAAGCCAATCCCGTCTTCCGTGTTGTAGCTAACGCCCGCTGCTAGACCCCCAGTATCACGTTCGATCAACGAAACCGCCAAGACCTCTTCCGCTTGATCAATCGCGCCGTCTTCCGGCTCGAGTTTTACATTCTGAAAAACTCCAAGTTGATATAATGAGTGTTCAGATTTTCGAATTAACTCAGGGTTCCAAGCCTCGCCCGGAGAAACCAACAACTCACGGCGAATTACCGAGTTAAGCGTAGCGCGGTTACCTCGAATTACTATGTCCGCAACGGTGACTTGCTGCCCGAGAGATACATCGAACCCAACTTCTCCAGAGTCTATGTCATAGCGTGGAGTCGCTCGAGCTTCGGGGAAACCGAGCGCGTATATGTCAGAGAGCAATTTTTGGCGGGCTTGTTCGAGCGCAGCCACCGACAAAACATCGCCCAACATGATATCTGGACTAATTGTTAACAATTTAGCAGCAATGTCTTTACGGTTTGGCTTCGCGGCATCGATCCAATTAACAATTACAGACGAAACAGTAGTTTGTTTGTTTTCCTTAATAACAAAACTGACAACCAGCTGCTTGCCGTCGCTGCGTGTTTGAACGTCTGAATTTATCTCTGCATAAAAGAATCCATTAGTTCGGTAGAAATCCTTTATCGATTCAACATCCTTTGCCAGGCGAGCGCTGACCAGGAAGCCTTTCTTCCAAGGTGCAAAGACTACGCTGGGTTCGCTAGTCGAGATCAGGCGGCTAAGTTCGTCATCGCTGAACGCAGCATTGCCGTCGAAGCGAATTCTCTTAATCCGACTGACTGGACCCTCGGTTATTTCGATTAGATGGCGGCGTCTTGCTCCGGAATCGGACAATGCCTGATGCGAGAGCTTAACGCCGTAATAACCGTCGCGTTCGTAAAGGTCGCGAATATCTCGAACAAAATTAGGGATGGCGTTGGGGCCGAATGGTGCTGTCCTAGTGTCAAGTTTCAGCAATTCGATAAGTTCCGACGCGCTGAAGTGAACATTTCCAGTAAAGCTGATGCTTATCGGCTGCTGAACATCGACTGCAAACTCTAAAGCAATGTCACCTGACTCATGGAGGTAGCGCAAGCTCTCCGTGCGCACAGCAGCCTCAAGGTATCCTTCGCCCCGCAGGGTCCGAACCAGCTCACGACGTAGCTCTTCAACTCGGCGTTTTGACGCGATAGCCTTGCGAGAGCGCTTAATATATTTCTCGACAACTGCTGATAAATCGGGAGGAATTTCGCCGTCGAGAGTTATATTACTGACAACAGAACGCTTGCCTTCAATAACAGTGAATTGGACCAGCACTGAAGAAAGACTCCGGCTTTGTCTAAGCGTAACGTCAATGCGAGGTTGGTAGTAACCGGCTTGGTGAAAAGCTGTTTCGAGTTTTTGAACCGCATCAAGCATTGTTCGCGGGTCAACGGGCCTGCCTCGTCTAAGTCCTGCAATCCGACGCAGCTCTCGCGATTTATATGCAGTTACGCCGAAGAATTCGGTATCTCTAACTATCAACGTCGGTGTTAGATAAAACTTGAGCGCAACTTGATTGCCCTTTTCAACTTTTGCTTCAACATCAATGTGGCTGTAAATGTCCTGGCGATACAGCGCTTTTACTGCGTTAGATACGGACTCTGCTTCAAGCACAGTCTCAGGCAAAATTCGAGCAGCTTTTGGAACTCGCTGTAGCGCTACTACACTTTGGCCGCGCAAATAACTAACAGTGCTTACGGACTTGCCCGACAGCGCGCCAGATAACTGAGTGTAGTCTAGTTGTGGTTCTGCTGCAGCAGCGGGTGCCGCGAATGATACGCTCCAAATAAGAGCAGCGACACCTAGTATGTAAGCGCGATGCAGCATGCTATTCTTCCACCAGCTGTCTTGGGAGAATGCCTGTCCCGGGAAAATTTCGGCGAAAGATGAGGCCTGCGCCCGGCACACCTGCGGATGATTCATCCTTCGTGTACGGTTCGCTCCGCCATTCGGCAAAGGCACCGACATACGGAGTTAGTTCGTAGTCCAGTTTGGCCCCTTGCTCATTGGAGCTGCCGCCAAGATCTGAGTACAAAGTGAAGGAAAGATCGGGTGTAACCTCGCGCGATCCCGCAACACGAGGGATTAGCTCGTTCGTTTCCACTCTGCGTCTAGTTTCAATTTCGAATCTACTAAATCCAAGCAGACTCTTTAATCTATTGCGCAAGCTGATGTCAGTTTTTGGGCTAAGGAGTTCGGCGTAAGTGTAGTCATCGCGGCCCTGTTCCCAAGATAGAAGGGAAAGACTCCCAGTAGATCCGCCGATGTTGAGCAGGCCAACAATTTCCCTTTCACTCATGCCGCTGTCGGTCGACATGCCGACATCCGGATTTCTGGCTGTGCCGCCTAGAGTTAGCAGCACGCGATGTTCTTCGCGAGAGCTTGTCTGGACGACAGTTTCAGCTGCAAACGATATTTCTGGGTCGATTACGAGTGAGTTCTTGGGAAATGTTATCGAACCGCTGAGGATATCAAATTTTGAAGAGCTCAGTCCAAACGAGCCCTCGAGCACTTGAATATCGCCTTCAACGGTCGGTTGAAGAGTCGTTCCGCCGATTCTGACGTCACCGCGCATCGTGGTCTTAAGTAGATCGCTCTCAATTTGAAGCGATTCGCCGGCGTGCAGTCGAACGTCGAGACGTGTGCTGTCTCGGTCGGCAGCTACCCCACGTTTTACCTTAACGCTTTGTTGGTCGCGCAGCAGGGAAAGAGCTGCTTCGATGATATCTCCGAGCGAGACGTTCCTTTCGTAAAGGGCGCCCAGAATCTCGATCTCTCCTTTAATCAGCGGGGGCAGGCTAGGTTCCAAAACAATGTCGGAGTATCCACTGAATCGAATATTAATTACATCGGAAGGCTGAATTGATACCTCGGTCGCGACAATTTCAATCACGCCGTTTCTTGATGTAGGACTAAACAGCTGATCCAGACGACCTTGAGCTATTAAGTGTCCTTGCCCGACTTGACCTTCTAATCGTTCAAGCAGCAGCGAATCATCGGCGATCCGGATTTCTCCCTCTAGTTTGTTTGCACCGATGAAGGTTTCATCCAGCTTCATTGATGCCGTACCCTTGCGAAGTTTAGCTGAGCCGGCCAAACGCGGGCTGTCAAAGTCTCCATATATACTGGCGTTTAGTTCTAGTTCGCCGGAGAGCTGCTCAACTTGTCGGATCATTGACGTCAGCGCGCCGAGTTCCCAATTTGAACTTAAGTCGACGTTCCAACCTGTCACGGCACCAGCTGAGCCCTTAATGCTTAGCTCCCGGTCGTTAGCAAGTAGAATTAAGTCGTTAAATTTGAACGTGCCTTCGACGATATCTATGTATATTGGCTGCGGATTGCGAATTCGGGCAGAGGGTGTTTGTAACGTGAGCTCGTCTAAGGTGAGTTCGCCGTTCCCCCGGTTAAGATTCGGGGGAGCAGCCGAGTAAATCAAAGTGCCGCTGAGCGAGCCATTTTGATCCGAAACTTGTTCGGACAGCAGCTTACGAATATGTGAAGGAAGCAAAACGCTGATTGGGAATTTGTCGGCACGCATTTCGATCTTCAACGGTTTCTTGGAATCTTCACTTAACGGGTAAGACCAAGTTGCGGATGCTCGTTTACCAAAAAGTTCCGCATCTCCGATTAGTGCCCCAGATTCCGTTTTAAAAGATGTGTAAGAAACGAGCTCGATCGGCGAGTCTAAATCCGTCGAGGGTTGTATTTGCAGTTCGCCCTTTATATTCGGTGAATCGGTAGTGCCTTGCAGTTCAACTACACCTTGAAGTGCGGCGGTCATGTCGGGCATGACGTCCTTCCACCACGGGACGTAGGAAAGGTCCGGTACGTCCAATCGGAGAGTGCCGCTTAGGGTATCCTTCGCTCCGAGTGCAATGGAGCCATTAAGCTGTCCAAATGCCGATGTCGCCGTTATCTCGGAAATTTCAAGTGCTCCCCCTTGCATCGAGAACGGAGCATCGAGGCTGGTGACGGGGAATCCGTGATACTCAAGGCTGCGGGCATTGATAGTGCCATTGCCGATCCACGGTTTATCTGCCGCGTCTCTCGAAAGCTTGAAATTCAAGTCAAGCAAACTGTCTTCCGTAACGAAATCGCTCGCATTTGCAAGAACACGCTGCGGCATAAACGGCGCAAGTCTGGCGAGCAATCGGCTTAAGGGGTAGCGCTTGACGCGGCACTTTTCTAAACCAAGTTTACCGCTGCCGAAGTAGTAGGCCAGCACGAGATCAATATTTGCGTTTGTTGTGGTCTGAAAGGTTGTTGAGCGCGCAGTCGCAGCTCCTTCGTCAATAATTGGCGACTCCCTAACCTGCGCCACATCCCCACGTTCCTTAAGTGAAACGGAAAGTTTGCCATCGGAAAGGTTAAACGTGCTTTTGAGGGTAGCTTTGTCGCTTACGTCTGTGCTGTGAAAGTGAGAAACCCAAGTTCCGTTTGCAAATAGTGGAGAGACTGTGCCTCTTGCAGCAACATTTCCCCTAGAGTTTGCGACAGCGTTGCGTAGAGTGACGTCAAGCCATTGTTCGCCCGAGCTGTCAGTCGCGGCTAGGCACTTCTCGACAAATGGCGAGCTGCGATTGATGGCATAATCAAGATCGGCAGTGAACGCATAATCGCCAAGAAGCTGCAGCGATACGTCAGAACTCGATATGAGGTCCCCAATTTGAATGTCGTAAAGGTGGAGCAGGTCAGTTGTCAGCTTAAATTTAGAATCAATACGCTTAAACGCGCAGGCCTCTTGTTCATACATGGCAAGCGGCGATGCTACGCGGAAATTGAAGTCGCCGGTAAGGATTGGGTCGCTTAACTTTCCAGTGACTGTACCGTCTATGCTAGCTTTAAGCTCGCTGTCGAAAATTGTCTTAGACGCGGCGGGAAGCAATGTGGCCAGGAATTCGGGATAGAGGTCTGCTTTTGCGCGGAAATCGTATGTTCGGTCGCGGATGTTCATACCGCCCTCGGCGGTTAAGCGTGAGACTTGCGGCTGGCCTGCCGGAGGTCCGTAGCGCGTATAGGCGTGGATTACTTCGAGCCGTCCGTTCTCGATGGAAACGCCAGCGTCGATATATCCTAAACTGATCCCTCCCGCATCGCGGCGTTTAACTCCGAAACCTCCCGCTCTAGCAAAGAGTCGGCTGAAAGGGTACTTGCGTTCGGTATGCGTGGCTGTAAAGCGAACGTCCTTCCAAACAAATTCAAAGTCATCGACTCCGATGGTAAGATCCGGCGACTGCCACAGCTCGTCTTCGGGTCCGGAGCGAGGAGTGTCAAAAGCGGATTGGGGAGCTGAACTTATTTCAAGACCAGAGAGCTCAACCTTCCAACCAGTTGAAATGAACGAGTGCCAGCTCTTTTTGGCGTTGGGTTTGGGGGCTGGTTTCTCCGTTACGAATTCGACAGTCTTAATTAGTGCCGACTTTGTTCCAATACTGACTACTTGAGCACCGGAGATGTGCAAATCCTGCAAGTAGATCTTCTTGCCTAATAACTGCAGCGGATCGATCCGGATAGAAACCTTTTTGGCGGTGAATCCGCCAGGCGCGTTTTCTCCTTCACAGCGAATTGCGGCATTTTCAGCAGTCGCTCCAATTGGGATAAATTGTAGGTGTGCCGACTGGATCGTTGTATTGCAGCCAGTGCCCTTAGTGAAAACGTCTTCAACAATCGACTTTAATGTATCATCAAGCGATGGGCGGATTGCAAAAAAGCCGGCCAACAACAGTAGCACAACAATTAGCCGCTTCACCGAAACTCGACGGCGAGGAGGGGGCGGCGAATTCGTCATATAGGACCCCGGTTCCGCTACAAAGTTGCGTGTGCGTGCGTAGGTGCCTCAGAATGCCTCTCGGCCCGCTCAGCTTCTTCTGTGTGTTTCCATGCGTGGTATGAACTTCTTACAAAAGTCCCAGATTCCACAAACGAAAAGCCGCGATTGATGCCTTCCTGCTTGTAGTCTTCAAATTCTTCAGGAGTGACGAAGCGTTTGACGGGCAGCTGCTTTTTGGACGGCTGCAAGTATTGACCGATAGTCATAATGTTTACATCGATCTCACGAAGTCGATCCATAACTTGAGTAACTTCGTCGCGGCGTTCGCCTAAACCGACCATAATGCCGCACTTCGTTTTCACGGATGGGTGGATTTCTTTAGCCCAACGCAGAATGTCAAGGGAGCGATCGAACTTCGCTCCAGGTCGAACGGTTCTATAGAGTCTGGGTACAGTTTCGATGTTGTGGTTAAGCACGTGTACGAGGTTGTCTTTTAAAATAGTCTCAAGCAGTTCGCGTCGCCCGCGCATATCGGGGATTAAAAACTCGATTTTACATTCGGGATTGGCCTCTCTGATGGCCTTTGCCGTCCGATAGAAGTGAGCAGCTCCCATGTCTTCGAGGTCATCTCGGTTTACCGAGGTAACGACGATATGCTTCAGGTTCAATTCTTTGACGGCTCGCGCAACTTTCAGCGGTTCAAAAATATCGAGTGGTTCTAATGTAGTTTTAAGACCATCCTTTACTGAGCAAAAGGCACAGCGGCGCGTGCACAGCTCGCCCATAATCATGAAGGTTGCGGTGTGGTGTGACCAGCACTCGCCGATATTGGGGCAGCGCGCTTCTTCGCAAACTGTTACTAGTCCTTTGCTCTTTACGATGTTGAGCGTTTCCATGAACTCCGGGGACCCTGGAGCCTTAGCTTTAATCCAACGCGGACGTTTGCCGGCAAGTAAGCTTTTCTCCTCGTCGAGCGACATTGAAAACACGTCGCAAAAGGCAAGAGTTAGGGCCTGCTTAATCTCAGCCATGCTCGGAGTGACTCGATCCATTGATCGTCTGACCTCTTCCAGCGATGTCATTATTGCGCCGTCCTGGCCGCAAGGGGAGATTGCTTTAAAGAAATCGAGGTTAGGAGAAACATTGAGCGCCAATCCGTGGTAGGACACCCAGCGCCGTACTCCGATGCCTAAAGACGCAATTTTTCTCCACTGTCCGTCTAGCGTCACCCACACACCGGTCAGGCCCTCGCGTCGCTGGCCCGCAACATCAAATTCGGCCAGGGTCTTGATGATTGTTTCTTCGAGCATCCGCAGAAATATGTGAACATCACGTCCATGATGTTCTAAGTCGAAAATCGGATAGGCGACGAGCTGTCCTGGGCCGTGAAATGTGGCCTGCCCACCTCTGCCAATTTCTACCCAGGGCACGCGGGAGGCATCGGAGGCAAGCGGAGTTTGAAAATCGCATCCGCGCCCTGCAGTGTATACCTCTTCATGTTCAACGAGAACCAGAGTGTCGAGCAGGCTGCGATCTTCGACTTTTGATTTAAGCAGGTTCTGCTGAAACGCCAGCGTTGTCTCGAAGTCTTCGGGACCCTCGCGATCTACAATCTTAAAAAATCGAACATCTTGCTTCATGCAGCGAGCTCACGCGAGCAGTAGAATTGGGTCTTCTAGTAGACGCTTGAGTTCGGTTAAGAACTGAGCGCCTACGACACCGTCAATTATTCGGTGATCTACAGACAAAGTAATGCGCATTACCGAACTAATAAGCAGTTCGCCTTCGACTACGACAGCTTCCTCTTCAATTGCGCCGACTGCAAGAATTGCTCCCTGTCCCGGATTGATTATCGCAGTGAAACTCTCGACCGCCAGATTACCGACATTAGAAATGCTGAAGGTTCCTCCGGTAAGGTCATCAGACTTGGGACGACCGGCACGCGCGCGCTGGACCAAGCCGCGAGCTTCATAAACTACATCAGCAAGTTGAAGCTGGTCGGCATTCTTTACAACGGGAATCATAAGGCCGTCGTCGAGGGCCGTAACAATTCCAACGTTGATATTACCGGGTTGCAGCAGCGAGCCGTCGCGGTATGCAGCATTTATTCGCGGATGTGCCCGCAGTGCAAGCGCAGCGGCTTTTACAATTAAGTGATTAAAAGTAATGCCTTCGTATTGAGGCAGTGCTTTAAGGCTTGCACGAACCTTGATGCACTCATCCATCAATATCTTCGTGGTCATAAAAAAGTGCGGAATTTCGTTTACACTCTGGACCATTCGATTAGCGATTGTTTGGCGCATTGAGCTAAGCGGTGCAGAAGAACCCTGTACCTGTGCGGTGGCGGGAGCTACAGCACGGGGGGCGGCAGCCGGTTGGGTCGGTGCTTGGTTCATCGCGGATTCGATATCTCGCTTAACTATTCTTCCTCCATCTCCACTGCCTTGGATGCTGGCAACATCAACACCGTGAGACAGCGCTAAGTTTTTAGCTAATGGCGAGATTTTAATTCTTCCACCGTCTGAGTTGGCGGAAGGTGCGATATGTTGCTGTTGAGGTGTGGTAGTGGCTGCGGGAGCAGGACTAGCTGCAGGCTCGCTCATCGGGGCGGGCTGTTGATTTTCTGCTTTGCCGGCACCCGACCCTATTTCGGGAACGTTTTCTCCAGCCTCGCCGATATGGGCAATGATTGACCCAACGCTTACCGTGGTCCCGGCAGGCGCGTGAATCTTAAGCAGCGTTCCTGCGTTAAAGGACTCGATTTCGAGGTCTGCTTTATCAGTTGCAACCTCAGCCAGGGCGTCGCCGCGCTGAACTGTGTCGCCTTCTTTAACTAGCCAGCTGAGAATTTTGCCTTCACTCATAGTGTCACTGAGCTGGGGCATGGTTACCTCAATCGCCATTGATGTTCTCCTTTCAATGCATGGGGTAGGGGGAAGTTTAGCGAATGATACGATTTGTGGTAGTCCTTCTATCGGTTTTTGCTGACAAAAGTCCAGCGTTGCGGGATCTTGAATTTAATTACCTAGTATAAAATGCGGTAATATGCTGTGTCTGGTTCAATGAGCAAGTGCGTAAAGATTATCGGTGCCGGCTTAGCGGGAAGCGAGGCGGCGTGGCAGCTAGCTGAGCGAGGCGTAGCGGTGCAGCTGTTCGAAATGCGTCCCAAGTCGATGACGAAAGCACACAAGACCGGTTCCTGCGCGGAACTAGTGTGTTCCAACTCCTTTCGCGGAGCAGATTTGAGCAATGCAGTCGGCTTGTTGAAAGCTGAACTGCGCGAGATGAAATCGTTGATTATGGAAGCTGCTGATGCCACTGCAGTTCCTGCGGGCGGCGCGCTAGCCGTAGATCGAGTCCTATTTAGCAAGTATATCGATGAGCGTATTCGCTCGCATCCCTTAATCAATTTTAGCGAAAAGGAGATAGAGCAGCTTCCAGAGGCCAACCCGTCTGAGCCGCTGATTGTGGCCACCGGTCCGCTGACCTCAGCGCCCTTAGCATCGGCGATAGAAAAAGTTACGGGGTCGAGCAGTTTAGCTTTTTTTGACGCAATAAGTCCGATTGTCTTGGGTGAATCGCTAGATATGAGTCAGATGTATCGAGCATCTCGATATGACAAGGGCGACGGAGATGATTATCTAAACATTCCGTTTAGCAGGGAGCAGTACTACACCTTCATTGACGAAGTTACGCGCGCAGAAAAGTTTGGCGGACATGATGAGGTGGAGTCGGACATGGTCGATAATCTGCGGCCATTCGAAGGCTGCATGCCGATCGAAGATGTCATCCGTCGTGGGCCAGATACCTTGCGCTTTGGCGCATTCAAGCCAGTGGGGCTGAAAGATCCGCGAACTGGCCGCGAACCGTATGCGGTTATGCAGCTGCGCATGGACGACAGGGCGGGGACGCTGTGGAGTATGGTCGGAATGCAGACCCGAATGCGCCACGGCGAGCAGACCAGAATTTTTAAAACTCTTAGTGGGATGGAAAATGTTGAGTTTGTTAGACTTGGCTCGGTCCATCGAAACACTTTTATCGATTCTCCTAAATGCCTCGATGCGACGCTCAGTTTTCGTGCGTGCCCAGGCTTGTTCTTCGCGGGTCAGGTTACCGGAACGGAGGGCTACGTAGAATCAACAGCCGGAGGTTTGGTTGCGGGGATCAACGCTTCGCGAATAGTCAGTGGAGAGGAGATGGTGGAGTTTCCTCACGAATCCGCCATCGGATCCTTAATGCGCTACATTAGCGACCCGCAGCGAAAAGACTTTCAGCCAATGAACATTAGCTTTGGCTTAATGCCTTCTTATACCTTGGGTTCGACCAAGGATGCTTCCGGCAGGCGTCTGTCGAAGCGTGATCGCAGACTGGTGGCGTCCGAGAATGCCCTTAGTGCGATACAGAAGCTTTATCAGCAGTTATAGGTTTAGCTCGGATTATTTGGCACACTCCTCGTCGAGCTTCCTATAATTCAGACACGCATTCCCGCGCGCGTTCTAGCCCCGCGGGTCTTTGACTTCTTGGTTTAGTAACCAAGCCGTATGAGTAATGGGACCCCTACACGCTTACCCGCGTACTAGGGTTTTTGTCCTAGGAGATCACACCCAGTTCGAATACATCAACCGTCCCGACGCGGACAGGAAGGAACAGCCATGACGAAGTTCGTGATGAACAAGCGAAAGTTCGTAGCTCTGCTGCTGGGCTTACTGGTCGCGTTTCTGCTCGGCTTGGCCCTGACCTACAATTTCCACGGAAATTCAGGTTACAAGTTCAAGACCGCCATTCCTTTCGAGGAGGGCTCTGGCAAGTGAACGCGATGACTGGCCCGGGGGTGACAAGTAGGAGGTTGTTGCCCCCGGGAAGGCTGAGCTCTAGACAGCACACTCAGCTTCACCCATGTGGGCGAAACTGTTTGTGGGGTCCCGTTCTCAACCTTTAACCCAGTTACCTGTGTACCTAGAGTCGTACGAGCAGAACAAAATAGCGAACACTAGAATAATCGTTCTACCCCATCCGCTAATTCCCATCACTAAAAGGCCCGCAAGCTCCATAACAATGATATGCACGGCTCCGTGTATCACCACGGGTGCCATCAAAGTGCTGGTCCTTGATTTCTTGGTTAGCTAACCAAGCCATATGAGTAGCGGGACCCCATTGTGCTCGCGCACGATAGGGTTTCTTTCACTTACACACCCAGGAGGGAGTTGTTCGTCGGACACCGTTGTTCGGCAGCTCCCGGGGAGTTGTAGTCAGACATGCGTCTGGCGCTCCCAAACCAATCTGCCGACGCGCTCAAACGGCGTTTCGGTGTCCACCAACCATTCCGAAAGGAATAGGAAGGCAACATCATGAACTGGCTCAGGGATAAGAAAAACATCGCTCTGTTCCTTCTGTCCGTCGCCGTCGTCTTCTTGCTCGTGTACGTGCTGTTCAACAACAGGCGCGGCACCAGCGAGCCGACTGCGACGACCACGGCCTCCACGGCCTCCACCGCGGTCGATCCCTCGGGTTCGGCTTCGACGGGCGGCACCACCTCCGACCCCGCGGCTTCCGGCTTGCCGGCGGCTTCGGATCCCAGCACCCCTTCGGCTACCGTCAACTCGCCCTCGGGCGGTCAAGCGGCGGTCAACACGGGTACCGGGACGATCATCCAGATCAACGGTCAGGGCAACACGGTCAACATCGACCGTGACGGCCTGAACGCGGAGGAGGAGGATCGGCTCGTTCAGCTGCAGCAGGCCGGTCTCATCTCGCAGGCCGAACTGAAGTGGTGGAACGAGCGTCAGCGTCTGATGCTCCTCGCCGCGGAAGCCTTGGCTGCCGCAGAGGATGCGAAGGCCGCTGGCGATCTCGCGGAGTACAACCGCCTGATGGCCGAGTACTGGAAGCACCACGACGAGCGTCTGATCAAGGACTTCCCGTTCGTTCGCGGCATCACGGTATGGGCTCTCCGGAGTTCGCGTCCGTCGCTGTACAACGACTACGGCAAGTTCGAGTTCGTTTGTTGGCAGAAGTGGGATCCGTACTACCGCCGGCCGATGACGACGGACGAGCTGTCTCGACGCGCTGCGTTCTACACGCGCATCGAGGTGGATCACGATGGTGATCCCAGCACGCCGCCGCAGACCAAGGTGGTCAGCTGGCAGGAGTACTACCAGCTTCCGCCGGCCAATCGCACTGGAGACGGCAATCCGCTCACCTGGCGCGCCTATGTCAAGGACGTGCTCTGGCCCGAGTGGACTGCTCCGGACTACGGTGTTCTGGCTCGCTTCGCTGGTACCGGTACGGCTCCCGACGACTTCGCCGGCGTGCGCTACTTCATTCTCGAGTAGCCGCGTCGTCGCTGGTCCAACCCCGGGGTGTGATATTGGAGGTTATCACCCCCGGGTTGGTTGGGAACGGCATTCCGTGTCCAGCTTCTACCCTCGGGTGAAGCTGGTTTCGGGGTCCCGTACTCAACCTTTTATCCTGGAGAATGTCTATATTACTGTTGTCCGCTGATGCGGAACGCTATCGGTGTGTACGGATTTCAGGATAAGTCGTGACAGCGGTAAGTTTCCTAATTAACCTTTCGAGTAATGCTAAAGAAGACCTCCAAAGACGAACTCGCTGAAGCGCTGCTTTTCCCGCCAGTCATTGTCACAATGATTTGCATTATTAAGGCGCTGACTGCCGGATATATTTATCCGCGGCAGGATTTGATTATTTACACGACATTCCTTTACGCCCGGATTAACCCTGAACGGTTCGCGCGCGATGTATTTGCCGGACTTAAGGATACGCACTTTGATTTCTTCTGGTATCTAGCTCCGTATCTGCCGGACATCTGGCTCGACGGCGACATCATGAAAAACGTGACCGTCGTCGTTTGGATATTCTTGTTTTGCAGCATGTATGTTTTGACAAGTTTGTTCACGAAGTCGATGCTGCTTCGGTTAGTTCCCGTGCTATTTCTAGGATGGTCGAAAGTTACGGCTGGGCGCATGGCGCTGCTCGAGTATTCTTTTTCTCATCGCCAAATTTGTTACGGGTGCTGCTTTCTCGGACTTTGGCTTTTGTTCAATGAGCGCCGTACTGCCGCAATTGCGCTGATGTCTCTTGCGGCCTTGTTCTATCCACCGCTGCTCTATTATTTTTTCATACCCCTGGGAATCTTCTTGCTCTACGAATTTGGCTGGAAGGAGACCCTTAAATACGCTGCACTCTCCGCTGCCATTTGTAGCCCCCTGATTCTGTTTTATGTCAAAAGCGGTGTTGCTGCATCGCTTGTTGGTAGCAGTGCAAGCCTGGAGTGGAAAAAATATTTATTAATTAACTTCGATTCGCTCTTTTCTTTCTTCCCGATTACGCAGGATAAACTGTTTTTTATTGCAAGTTGGATTGGATGCACGTTGCTAGTTGGACTGCTCTGGTTGCTCCGTGGCCGCTTGACCGAGCTGCAGCTTAAGTATACTCGGCTGCTTACTGCGTTCTTACTTTACTCAGTTGTTGGAATGATTCTGTGTTACGCGGGCGTGGGCTTTGCCGTTCGGCTTCAGCTGCTGCGCGCAGCGGTAATTGCGGCAATGCTGACAATAGTTTCATTCGGCTTTTTGCTGGAAATCTTTTGGCCGGAGCGCAGGCGTTTGGAAAAATTTTGCGCCGTTGGATCGTTTCTTTCGTATCATTTCATGGTTATCTTTGCGGCGTTCCTCAACTACATCTATCCGTCTAAGTCTGCGCTGCGCTACGTTATTGCAATTCTGATTTTTCTCGCAGTTGACCAAACCAATGCAGTGTTTTCTAGCCTTCCAATTAGAACGCAGTTTTCACCATGGAAGGATGTAGCAGAATATGCGCTTCATGAAACTGAAGCTAACTCTCTGATTATGGTTCCACCGGTAAGCAACCTGGCGTACTGCAATACGGACGATCAGATTTCATTTCGCCTTTTGGCGAAACGTTCGACGACCTTAAAAGTGTCAGACGGAGTAGAGATTGGCTATGATATTGGTTTCGCCGCCGCGTATATTGATTACTTTGAAGACTTGCGGCGATTCTTCAAATTCGAGTTCAATTTTTCCTCAGATTGTGCGTTCAGGGAGCGAATCAAATCGGCCTGGAACCGCGGCGGACTGAAACAGCAGCTTGCTTTTTCAAGAAAATATGGCGCAAACTATCTTTTAATCAGCAATCATCTACTGCCGAAGCAGCGCTCGCCGCAGCTTGTTTTTGAAGG
>JAGRAN010000003.1:72514-74526 GCA_020434585.1 Bdellovibrionales bacterium | reverse complement strand
TGGGTTGTCACTCCTGCCGTTACACCTCTGCCGCTAAACGGCACTAGTGTTAGCGATGACGGAGTTGGTGTCACAGCAAGCTTGTCCCAGACAAAACTTGTGGCGGGCTATGGCGGTGAGGTTTACCTCAAATTCGGAGTATCAGTGCCGAAAATTGATGAGAGCAGTGCACCTGCTGCAAGTGATGTCGTGGTCGTTTTGGATAGAAGCGGTTCAATGTCGGCAGCGCAGAAAATGCCCTACGCCAAGGCAGCGATTTACCGACTGATTTCTGAGCTGGGTCCGCAAGACAAGTTCGCCCTAGTTTCGTTTGACTCTTATGCGAGAGTTGATTTTGCGCTTGCGCCAATGACGGATGTGAACCGCAGGCAGGTGCAGCGGATCGTTTCATCGATTCGCCCTGGCAGCTCGACGAATATGAGTGGCGGCATGGAACAAGCCCAGTCAATTCTAAGACGCTACAGCACAAACAACAGACGCAGAGTGATCTTGCTGTCAGACGGCGAGGCCAACGCTGGGAAGACCAGCCCGCAAGCATTGTCACAAATTGCTCGTGATATCAGCGGTGCGGGCGGAGTTGTATCGGCGATTGGGATGGGCCTCTCCTTTAACGAGATCGTGCTGTCGGGAATCGCCGACAACGGTATGGGACACTACTCGTTCTTGGAGGATGTGCGTGGATTGCAGGATATTCTCGCCAAAGACTTGATGGATTCGCGAAGTCAATTTGCAAAATCCAGCATGTTCGAAATTACTCTGCCTGAAGGCGTGACGCTCATGGATGCCGCCGGATTCCCGGTGCATTTGAAGGGAGGCAGACGCTTTGCAATCGAGACCGGCCAGTTAATTGGCGGAGTAGAGCGATTCATTACTCTTAGCCTCAACGTGCCAACGCGGCATGAGGGTGAATTCAACATCGGTCCAGTGCACTTCGTGTATTCGCGCGATGGTGAGCAAATCACTTTGCCAGTAGGTGAGAGCTTTGCATTGGCGGTGGTGTCGCCAGAGCAGAGAGGTGAAGCAATTGCATCGATTGACAACGAGCTGTTCAAAAACACCTGGGCGCAAAACAACCTCGGCCGCATGAGAAAGGATTTTAACTCCTATGTGCGAGAAGGCAAGAAAGAGGAAGCGCAGAAAGCAATTGCTTCTTACGGCCAAGCATTGCGTCAGGCGGAGGAAGTGAGCGGTGTCGCTCTGATGGACACGGAAATAAGTGCCGAGCTCGATCAGATGAAGGCTGACCTAGACGATGCGTTTGTCGGTTCACCGACAGCACAGCAGAGCAAGCAGAGCCGCCTCGGCAAATTGATGCACTTAAAATCGCTGTCTGAGCAGCGGCTAAGTACAAGCAAATAACTTACTCATCACTAAGGAGATAACGTCATGTCTGTAATAAAACGAGTAGGAAGACTCCTCAGGGCTGATATTCACGGAATACTCGACTGCCTTGAAGAACCGGAAGCAATCGCGCGCCAAGCGGTGCGAGAGATGCGAGAGGAGATTGAGCGCTGTGAGCAAGAGCTGAAGACTGCTCAGGCAGAGATTAAACGAAATGAGCAGGGCATTGCTCAGGCTGCCGCCGAAATATCAAACTTCGATGAGCAGCTAGAGCTCTGCTTCGGTGCCGGCGACGATAAGCTTGCCAAGTCGATCATTCGCAAACGCCTTGAGTACCAGCGCACCGCGAAGACTCTGTCGGAAAATAAGGTACGCATGGAGCAAGATATTGCTTCTCGACAAAAGCAAATAGAAGACTACCGCCAGCGACTGCAAAGCGTGGAGCAGAAGCTCGAGCTGCTGGTGAAACAGGAAGCTGCGCGAAGTGAAGTTTTTGATAATCCGGCTTTTGCGGATTCAATCGCTTCCGTTAGTGACGAAGAAGTTGAGATCGCGTTCCTGAAAGAGCGCAAGAAATACTGTGCTGATGACTCTGCACGGGAGGAGGCAGCGTCATGAAGAAGCCCGCAGTCATTGACGGAATAATTGTCGCCTTAGTGCTAAGCATTCTG
>JAGRAN010000003.1:70331-72407 GCA_020434585.1 Bdellovibrionales bacterium | reverse complement strand
AAGAAGAACCGCGCCGGCACGTTTTTTCTATGGATGCTTGCAGCAGTTTGGGCTGTCGTTGGAACTTACGTGTTTAGCCTTCCCGCGTATCTGCTAAGTCTGGCCGGAGCAATCTGGTTGGTGCGCTGGATATCCGTAGGCGGAGGAATACTTCGAGGAATGTTCGATGCTGCTCTGACGGCTGCGTCGATGGGTTTCGCCGCCTATGCAGTCGCGATTTCCGGGAGTGTTGCGGCTGGCCTCTGGTGCTTCCTACTGCTTCAGAGTTTATGGACATTAATTCCCAATTCGGTGTCCACTTGTTCAATAAAGATTGGTAAAGGTGCGCGGCCCTGCAGCTTCGATCGCGCGCACAGTGCGGCGGAAGAAGCCTTACGCGATTTGGTGCTGAGGGCGGGGTAGATGCTTAGGGCAGGGGTGCGCCCCTGCCCACTTTTTCTTCGCTTAATGGACAGGGTCGGCCATTAGCGCTTCGGCAAAGATCAGCGCTTCACAAGCCATAAACACAGCGGCAAAGATTAAGAAAACGGCGCAGACGCGGCGCAGGCGAAATTGGTCGAGGTTAATTGAAACTCGCGCTCCAAGTCTTCCTCCGACAAACACTACTGCAGCAAGAACAAACGAGGTAAACGGATCCCAGTTTCCGGTAATCGCATGTCCGACGAATCCGGACGTGGCAGTAAGTCCCACCATGAATGCACTTGTGCCGACAGCCACTCCCATCGGCACGCCGAGCAGCAGTACAAAGATTGGCACTTTCAGCACGCCGCCACCAATGCCGATCATGCCGCTTAGCAGGCCTGCTAGGAACATCAGCGGCAAAGCGTGCAGCATGTTGATTAAATAGCGGTGGCTGCCGCAGCGGCGTTTCCAGAGAAAACGGCGTGGTGAGCGCATGGGCTTACCGGCTGAGACTGGAGCCTGGCGCAGCATTGCAATGCCGGCGGTGACAATAACGGATGCAAAAATCCAGGACAGCGTGGATGCAGGGACTAGATACGAGAAAAATCCACCGAGAAAAGCGCCGCTTGCGGCAGCAGATTCAAGCGCCCAAGCCAGCGACCAGTCGACGCGTTTTGCTTTGCGAAAAACGAGAGTCGCCGCGAGCGAGGAAACCATGATCAGGAATAGACTGTTTGACGCGGCAGTATGGAAGTCGTAGCCGAAAATGACCTGAAGCGGAGTATAGAAAGCTCCCCCGCCCTGTCCGAGCATGGTGAATAACGCAGATACGAACAGCAGGCAGCCTGCTAAGGAAGCTAGCGGCAGCACGGCCACAAGGCACCTCTGACAAACATTCTAAAATAACCAGCGAGAATCGAAGGTAGTAATATTGAAACACAATAGGTTAAAGGTCGGCTAGGAAATCCTTTTCCGCTATTTAAGTCAAGCCGGCGCTCGTGCACGCTGTTTGGTATTCGACCTGTTCGAATTGTGTTAGAAGCAGCTAGATTAAGGACGAAACCAGTGCACTTGGAAAACATGTCAGTTTCCATTCGCTTAGCGACAGTCGTATTTTTTCTGCTGCTTCTAGCGCCGCTGTTCGGGGCGCCGACGGCTCTAATGTCGTGCGGCATGCTCCTCTGTGCGTCGGCCGCCGTCAAGTTGTGGATCCGTGCAGGAGAACGTTCGACCTTTAACCGCCTAACGCTGCTTGCGTTGTCCGCGGTGCTGCTCATCCTTGGGTTGAATGGGATTCTTTCCACGGGGCGGGAGGTTTCTGCGCTGCAATTTGCACTTCCCGGGTCGTGGGCGACGCGAATGCTGATTGTAGATCTGCCAAGGTGGCTGCGAAGGTTCATGGAACCCGGCCTCTGGATTTTGCTCTTGCTGATAGGAGCCTTCGCTCATGACTTAGCAAGTCGTGAGCGGAGACTGCTGCTAGCTTCATCGGGTTTAATCTTTGTGATGCTGCTGGCAGAGAGCTGGTTTCTGCTAAAAGGCCAGCCTGCGGGCAAGGCTGTTGATATCGTACTGCATATTAGTGCGGCCCTGGCCTTGAGCGCTTTGTTTGCAGGTCTTATCGGCGCAAACTTCAAGAAAAACTCGGCTACTCCTCGCGGCGCAGTTCTAACT
>JAGRAN010000003.1:39625-70203 GCA_020434585.1 Bdellovibrionales bacterium | reverse complement strand
GCTGGCCACGCGGGAGATGTTGCTCAGCCTAAATATGAGCCCCTACTAGGAAGGTATCTTAGTGATGACCCGAGCGTATTCGGGGCGCACATTGAGTGGGCCAAAGAAGCAGGAATTCGTTTCTTTGTATTTGACTGGTGGCCGGAACGCCGTTCCGCGCGTCGTCGGATTCGCAAGAACCTCGATCACGCCGCGAATCTGCTTAATAACTTTGAATTTGCAGTTCAGTACGAAACGCTTGATCTGAAAACCAGCGAGAGGAAGCCGCGCCCTGACGAAGACTTCAACGAGTTAATCATGACTCAGGAACGCGCCGAGCGGATGGCCAAGCACTGGCAGCACATCGCAACGGAGTATGCTTCCCATCCCGCCTACAAGCGCATTGACGGCCGGCCGGTTCTGTTTGTCTATGCTTCAAGGCATGTGGTCGGAGATGCCGCAAAATATTTTCTCTGGGCGAAAGAAGAAGTGGCTCGCGTGACAGGGGTGAGTTTCTACCTGATTGGCGACGAAGTGTATTTTAACGTCCTAGATCGAACTCGTAAGGGCGAAGTCATTCTTAAAAGCGAACGCACTGCCAATTGGCCAAGGTTAAGCGCATTTGACGCAATTACTTGCTACAACCCGTATGACTCGAGCCGCAAAGAGCACTCGGGTCCGGAAGGGCTTGAACGTTTTATTGCCGACGTGTCTGACCTGTACCGTTATTACCGAGGAGTGGCAGCTGCGGGCGGTCAGCGTTTCTTTCCTGGAATTATTCCGGGCTACGATGATCGCGGCGTTAGACCCAAAGCCGGCCACTATATTATCCCGCGCCAGGACTCCACTGGTCGCTCGCTGCTGAGCCGCCTGTTTGATGAATGGAGCGGCGCCCATCTAACCCCAGAGAACGATCAGATATTGATTACTTCTTGGAACGAGTGGAACGAAGGAACCCAAATTGAGCCCTCAAGGGACGCCCTGGGTCAGAGCCCTGCCGATGCACCGGGGAGCTGCGGGCAGCTCGTCGAGCAATCAAGCTATGGCTGTAAATATTTGTCGGAATTACGGCGTATTAGCAGAAAATATCGCTAATCTTATCTAATCCGTCCGGGGTCTTAGTATCCGGAAGCAGCGTTCTGCGACTCACCGAGCCGAACAGTTATTCTATTGTTTTCAGTAACTTGGGTCTAGATTAAAAGCTTTTCTTATTGCAGAATAGAAAGTGGGTATAGGCAACGGTTTGAAGATATTAATAAATTTTCTTCAGCGTGGTCTCGCCGGGTATACGGCACCCGAGTTTTGGGGACCTGAACTCCCAACCTAGTTTTTTCCTGCGGCATTTAATTTGCAGGGCTTATGCTTCGGAGGGGTCGGGTCGATTACAGAACATAGAGGCGAATCCCCTATCGCCAGGTTAGAGGAGAGAGGTTTCGGACTGGTTTTAAATGGTTGCAGGCTTCGCAAGTGATCAGCTTGCTCAGAGCACAAACTATCCGAAAAATTCATTCCCAACTAACTGGCTAAGTTCTTAACAGTAGGGTTCCCGCTGCGGCGAATTGACAGAGCGCCGGCCGGAATCAACGAAGGCGAAGAAGAAGTAACAAGCCGCGGCTGCGGTTAGGTTGATAGACAGACAGAAGGAGAAGTAGACATGAACTCAAGGTTTGGCTCAATGGGCCCCAGACGTCAAGCAGCGATGCGCGAACGTTTGCTTTACATAGGCGGAGGTGCGATCACCTTTGCTCTCGCAGCAATCGTTGCTCTAATAATTTACAGCTATAACGAAGTCGAAGCGCACCAGACAGTGGCAGTGCCCGACCAACCAGTCGAGCAGGTGGCCTTTGGAACAGTAGTACTGCTGGCTCCTAAAGCTCCCGTTCCGCATGGAACAAAGCTTAGCCAAGTAGCACTGCGCGAAATCCACTGGCCGCGCAATGAAGTGCCTGAAGGAGCAGTCCGCCGGGCCGACGATGTGCGCGACATGTATTCAAAAGTAGATTTGCCGGCAAACCAGCCGATCCTCAGGGCGAACCTATCGTCTACCCCGCTTCTAGGTGGTGTAGCTGATTTGATTCCTCCTGGACACCGCGCAACAACTATCGAAGTTGATGCTACAGCGGGTGTTGAAGGTTGGGCGACTCCGGGTGCTCACGTGGATATCCTCGTGACTTACCACGATCGCGATGACGGCCAGAAGAAGACTCAAATCGCAGTCGAAGATGCAGTGGTTGTATCGTTTAACGGTCAAACCCGAAACGACACGAACGGAATGCGCGGTGAGCAACAAGCCCGCATGGGTCGCTCGACAGCTACTGTAACTCTGGCTACGCCGGTTGAGGATTCACTGAAGATTCACACAGCACGTGCTATGGGACGAATCAGCTTGCTGCTTCGTAACACCAGCGACCTTAAGAGCGTTGGAAACGTAACCGTCAGCGCCTCGGATCTGAGAAGCTCTCAGCGCCAGGACAAAGGCGGAGCCCAAACTATCGGGCACGTTCGCTACGAAGGTCAGGATGGAGTATCGAGAGAGCTCGAACTTCGCTCCGACAAGAAATGGTATCTAACTCAAGAAGAGTAAAATCACTAAAAAAGAGTAGCTAGTCTACTTCTTCTGTCGACTGAGTCGGGTGAGGGTAACCTCGCCCGGCTTTTTTTATACTTTGTTCAGTGTCACGCAGAAAAATTTGAGAACCTTTGGTGAGTCGTGTAGTCTTATACGGTGGATTGGTTTTAGCGGTCATAGACTGGAGGTAGTGTTTATGTCGCATCGGTTTGGATCTGTTTCCAACTCTTCGGGAATGACAGCTCGTGAACGGTTGTTCTGTCTAGCGGGCGGTGCTCTTTCCTTGGTGCTCGCGGCTTTCATCGCACTTTTTCAAAGTTATTTCTCAGACGTCGATGCAATTAAGGAAATTCGGTCCGCCCCAGAAGCGGATGTGGGTCTGAATTTCGGAACGATTGAATTGCTTGTGCCGACTCAGCCGGTGCCTTACGGAACTGCCCTTGATGCAGTGAAGTTTAGGCCAATTCCATGGCCTCGTACCGATGTGCCCCAGGGCGCAGTAATGCGGCGCGACACTCTTGCAGGCATGTACGCCAAGGTTGATTTGCCCGGTGGGCAGCCGGTGTCTAAGTATAATTTGTCGAGTGCTCCAATGCTTGGTGGGATTGTCGATCAAATCCCGAAGGGCTACAGGGCGTCAACCATTGAGGTTGATGCTACGGCCGGTGTTGAAGGCTGGGCGCGGCCAGGCGCACACGTCGATATCGTTCTTGCCTTTCATGACCGCAATGATGGAGAGAAAAAGGCGAAAATCGTAGTTGAAGACGCGGTAGTCACATCATTTAACGGCCAGACGCAGAACCGTTCAGGGCTTAACCGTGATGAGCGACTTAAGATGAGCGGCAGCGCCACAGTTACGCTGATAACCCCAGTGCGCGATGCGCTTACGATTCAAGCCGCCACGTCAATGGGGCGCATCAGCCTTATGCTTCGCAGCAGCGGCGATTTGGGCAGTGTCGGTGACCTAACCATTGCCGGGATTGATCTGAAGGAGAAGCGAGCTGCGGAAGTGAAAGATAAGTCTGATAAGGGCTATGTCAGATTCTCGGACGACCACTGTCGCAGACGCGAGTTTGTGCTGCGAGATGACGGGCGCTGGTACGCAAGTGAGGCAGACTGCTTGGAGTAAGCATACCCCTGGCGGCCGATCTATGATAAAGACAATGCGAAGGATTTGCTTGTCTTTATGGAATACAAGAGTTTACAAGACGCTGCCGCTGAAATTGCTCGGGTCGTCGGAGCGCGTTTGCGCGAAGTGCTGAATTCCCCGGATACTTTCGAAGTTAATTTCAAGGGTGCCAGAGATCTGGTTACAGAGTTCGATGTTTGGGCCGAAGACCAGATACGTGAGTTTCTGCTTAAGCGCTTTCCCGAACATCAGATAATCGGCGAGGAAACCTCAGCTGAGCTCCAAGGAACAGTCGGCGCCACGCTGGAAACAATCGCCGCGGATTCTTTAAGCTGGTGTATCGATCCGATTGACGGCACTACCAATTTCGTCAGCTCCATTCCACACGTCGGTATTTCGATCGGATTTTTAGAAAAGGGAGTAGCCAAGGCAGGAGTTGTTTACGACCCATGTCGGGATGAACTTTTCTCTGCATCATTCGGAGGCGGAGCAAGCGTAAACTCCCACCGAATCAAACCCGCAAACAACCCAGAAATGATTAACGCAGTGATTGCTACCGGCTTTCCTTACGATAAAGCAAAGGCCTGGGAACGCTGCGGAGATGTATTTCAGGCAGTGCTCAAGGAAGTGCGCGGAGTGCGCCGATTCGGAGCCGCGACGCTTGACGGCTGCTGGACCGCATGCGGACGATTTGACGGCTTTTACGAATTTGGCTTGTCCCCCTGGGACGTATCTGCTGCAGCGATTATCGCTCAGGAGGCAGGCTGCAAGGTAATTAATTTCGACAAAGCGTCATCCGAGACTTTTTCCCTGTTCGGCAACTCTTTCTTGTTTTGCAGTTCAGCGCTTTATCCAGCCTTGTTCAAAGTCATACAAACCGCCCAGTGGGGATAAATACCAATGTCCGCAAATTCTTTTTCCACACTGCTTGAGCAGTTCAAAACCATTGCATGTGTCGAGTCGATTGAGCATCTGCTCGAGTGGGATCAGCAGGTGATGATGCCGAAAATGGCAGGACCTGGACGCGGTGAGCAGAGCGCATTTATTGCCGGAACTTTCCACGAACTACTCTCAAGCAAAAGGCTACAAGACCTAATCGGCTCACTTAAGCAGCAATCCGGACTGAATGATTTACAGCAAGCTATTGTTGAGGATGCAGATTGGCGTGTTAGTCGCGCCGTTAAAGTGCCAAATGAACTCGCCAAGCGCATTGCCGGACTTAAGGTTAAAACCATCCAGGCTTGGGAGACCGCCAGAGCGACCGAATCATTCTCCGGAGTCGAAGATCTACTTGAGGAATTGTTCAGCGCATATAAGGAACGCTGCACATATGTAGACTCCAAGACCCCACTCTATCAGGTCATGGTTGCGGATTATGAACGTGGAGCTGCGGTTGAGGACCTTCGTAAAGTATTTTCTGAGCTCAGGGTAAGCCTAGTTGAGCTCGTCAATGAGCTTAAGGAGCTGGGCTCCGACGCAGTAGTTTGTAATTTTGGAGAAAAGGATTTCCCCAAAAATGTCCAAGCCGAAGTATGTCATCGAATGGTTGCACAGCTTGGATTTCCTTTTGACGAAGGGCGCCTGGATACTACGATCCATCCATTTTGCAACACATGCGGTCCACGAGACATTCGCCTGACAACCCGCTACCTCGAGCACGACTTTATTTTCGGACTAACCAGCGCAATGCATGAAGCCGGCCATGGGCTGTATGAGCTCGGCCTGGATAAAGATTACATCGGTACAGCGAAGGGCCGTTACTGCGGCTTGGGTGTGCACGAATCGCAGTCGATTATGTGGGAACGGCATGTCGGCCTGTCCAGCGAGTTTTGGTCCTATTGTTACCCACAGGTCAGGCCGCTGTTCCCGGCACTCTCCAGTGTCGACGAAAAGAAGTTTTATAAACATATCCACCGAGTTAAACCCGGCCTGATTAGAATCGCGTCTGATGAAATAACATACCACCTGCACATCATCGCGCGATTTGAGCTTGAAGTAGAGCTGGTCGGCGGCAGTTTGAGCATTAAAGATTTGCCGGAAGCCTGGGACGAAAAATATCACAGCATGTTAGGCATTCGCGCCGAGAGTCCGCGTGACGGAGTGCTTCAGGATATTCATTGGTATGGCGGACATTTTGGCTACTTCCCGACATACTCACTTGGCGCAATGTACGCAGCGCAGTTGTTCAGCGCTTTTGAGAAGTCCAGCCCTAACTGGCGCGATGATTTTAGCAAAGGTAATTTTGAACACTTATTAGGCTGGCTGCGCCAAAACATCTACCAGCATGGAGCCGTGTATCTCCCCAAAGATTTGATCACAAGAGCCTCCGGCTCAGCGCCGAATCCGCGCTACCTGATTGATTACCTGCGCAACAAATACCTGGGCATCTTTAAGTCCTAGCGAGCCTGCTGTTCTTTGTCGCGCAAACTGTATACCGCCGGAATCTTTAATACTGGAGACCGCGGCGAAATTCCATTTTGGTTTTCGGCCTGCAGCGAAACATACGTCGTTTGGCGTGGGGACATGCCGAAAAGCCGATACCTGTAAGTAGGCCCGTAGAGCGGATGTGAAATCTTCTCCAGCTTTTCAACGGGTATCCTGATGTTTCCATTTAGGTCGTCCGGGGATAGTCCGTAATGTAGATGAAAGGCAAAAACCTCTTCGCTCGGGACTTTCCACAGCACTTCGACAAAGATCGGTCCGCGAATGTCGTCATCAAAGGCAGATGGACTGCGATCGCGCTGGGCCATTTGGTGATCAACTTGTGACCCAATACTGCGAAGTTCTTCGTCTCGCTCTCGGCGAGCGTCGCGAATGGCGATCTCTTCAGGAGTTAGAGTCTCGGGGTCGGCTGCTGCTAGGGCTTCGGGGTCCCGCATCCGCTCTTTCCTGGCTTCGGTATTGTCGGCGCTGCCCCACAGGGACGAGCAGCCGGCCATTAATAGCAGCAACACCAAAGCGAGGGGGCTTGAACGACGAGGTCTAATCATTTGAAAACTCCAAATTTCTCGCTGAACTTTACGAGCATATTTAACATGCCGGCACGGCGCTGAGCAATTAAGACTGGTGGACAGCTTAGCTAGTTTTCCTTTTCCGTTGGCTTTCTTCCTGATATTTCTGGGGCGTATGGCCAAGCAGGAAAGCCACATTACATTTTCGACCATAGTTGGCATTGCCTACGCCCTGTGTGGGATTTTGGTGCTCGGCATCTACCCGGAGCACGCGATGCTGGCGCTTGCGCTGATCGTAATTGCCGGGATGCTCCCGGATATTGATCACGGCAGTGGCAGGCCAGCCCATGAGCTTGGTGCACTCCTGGCGGCGATCGCACCGCTAGTGCTTATTGAAGCCTTCCCAACCCTTCGCGCAGGCGGCATGACGCGTATGGCGCTAGTCGTGATCGCCTGTTACCTGGCGACTCGAGTCTTTGTCGTCAGAGCGCTTCAGATGTTCACCAGAGAACGCGGAATTATCCACAGTATACCGGCTGCAGTAATAGTTTTTCAGGCAGCTTATCTGATCTTCGACGACCTTTACTGGTTTGACCGCGTTTACGTTGCGGGCGCCGCTTTCACCGGATTCTTTTCGCACCTTCTGCTGGACGCATCGGGCAACTTGAATCTCGTCGGCAAAGCTATGGGCGAAGGTAATAAAAGCAAAGCAGCCCTTTCGCTCGTTGGCGACACCTGGGGGACGACTGCAGCAGCTTACGCCTGCGTGCTAGTGCTCGGATGGTTCGTTTACAAGGATCTCTATCCAGCCCTGCAGCAAATCAGCTTGCTTTAAATATCATTTTTACTTCGAGTGCCGCCGACAGCCGGTACGAGCAGCCAAACGCAAAGTAAAACAAGTGACCAGCAGGCTAATCCGGTGCCGGGAATGGTAACCGGCAGCTTCAGCACATATGACCCCAGCTCAAGCTGCGAAAAGCTTAGCGATTCGAGAATTAACTTTGCCTTATCTGAATAGAGCGCAAGTCCAAGCAAAGTTCCCACAGCAGTGGGAAGAATAACGTATATTTTTTCAGGATTTTTGCAGGTTCTGCCAAGCGCACGCCGAGCGATTACAACGATAATCCAAATATGAACAGCGAAAATTCCGAACCAAATTGCGTTGTTGATAATTGACTGTGAGTCTCCAGCTTCAAGCATAATTGTGCTTGAGAGAACCGTGGCGGTAAACGAAGTGATCTGAGGCAATAGTGATGCGAATTCTCCAAGCTGAGTGCGCACCGCCTGAGCAGCAGCGAGCATAGAGGGCCCATCAAATTTCCAACGTTCGATAATCGGATAGAGATGGTACAAATAGAGCGCAACGCCCAGACAAAGGTAGAAGCCGCAAAAATACGTCCAGGCGCCGAACGATCTTCGCAGTGAGCCGCCAAGCGCACCAAGCATCGTCCCCGGCAAAGTAAGCAGCATAATGAATAGCATCGCAGGCCCGAAGATACCCCATAGCACTTCGCTGAGTTCGCCGCCGGAGTTAACATCGGGTGCTAAAATCGTGACAATCGTTTTGCCGTCTTCTTTGACTGTCTGGTAGTCAAAGCCCGACCAATGCGCCACGAGCGCGCCAGCGCCGAGCAGCAGCGCTCCAGCTAGCAGGGCGGTTAACCCACTGCGCAGCACCATTTTGGCGTCGAAGTGCTTTTCAGTGCTGACTTTAACTTCTTTGCGTTTCTTGATTTTGTGAACAGCTCGTGGGCGCTTCTTTAGAAAAGAGAACGATAAAGGCCGCCGCATTTTGCTCGAGCCGCGCCTGGCTGTAGCTGTTGGAGCATCGTCTGTAGCTTTGCGTGTCGTCGCTTCGAGCTGCTTTAAGAAGGCATGGGAACTGGACATACCGTTCTTGCCTGCCTTCTTAGAGCGCTCACGGGAATTTTTAATATATTCGATTATTTCGCGCGCACTAGTCGGTCGATGGTTCGGTGATTTCTCGAGTAAGCGAAGAATCAGCCGGTTGAGCCAGCGCGGGAGTTCTGGATTGTGTTGATTTGGCGGAGTTGGCGTGCGGTCGAGGTGCATCCGCATAGCGAGCGCAGGAGTTTCCGCGTCGAAAGGGAGGACCCCGGAAAACAGCTCATACATGATAATTCCTAAGCTGTAGAGGTCGATTTTCGAGGAAATTCCCTCACCCAGCCAAATTTCCGGGGCCATGTAGGCTGCAGAACCGATGACCTCGTTGTGTTCGGTCAATTGGGACTGCTCCGGTCGAGCTACTCCGAAATCGGCGATCTTAATCGAGCCGTCACGAAGATACATTACGTTTTCAGGTTTAAGATCGCGGTGGATTATGTTGGCGTTGTGAATTGCTTCGAGGCCTTCACAAATCTGCACGACAAGATCCAGGAGTTGGTCGATTGAAAGCGAGCCATTTTCCATTACGCTCAGCAGCGATGTTCCGCGGATGAGCTCCATTGAAAAATAGACGATGTCTCCATCAGCGCCGACATCGTACGTGCGGATTACGTTGTTGTGATTCACGCGACGCATTAGCTGGACTTCACGAAGGAAACGCTGAGTGTATTTAGTATCGTAGGCGAACTGACGGTGCAGAATTTTCACCGCAACTTCCTCCGAACCCAAAATTCTATCACGCGCCAGATAGACGGAGCCCATCCCTCCCGTGCCGAGGGGCTTAACGATCTCGTAGCGGCCCGCAATAAGCGAACCGGCGGCGAGCTCGTCGCCGAGCGCGTCTAGGTTTTGCGATTCTGTTGAGTCCAACACGACCTCGTGAACAGTGTGGATAAGCCTCAGTAATATTATCGACTTATACGGTGGTACACTTAAGCTGCGGTACTGGGACGGAGTCTCAAACTCCGCTAGGTAACATTCTAATATCACTGAACTTTTAATACTGGCGTTGGGACTCAGCGCGAATTTGATCCAAGTCGTAAATTGAAATTCTCGGATTATGATAGCCGTAGCTGTAATTAGGTCGCTCAAATATTGCTGCCGGAGTGAATGCGTCTACCAGGCGCTGATAAAGGTAGCGGGCGCGTGCCGCCCCGAAAGTCACTAAATACTTCTCGTACAAACTCGACAGCAGCAGGTAATCGGCATTGCTAGCAAGCACACCCCTTGCAGAAAGTTGAGCACCGGATTCCTGCGCGTCGAATACTGTGTAGCGTCCCGAGTTCAGAGCAGGATTGTATTTCTTAGAGTCTACGACGACTCCTACATGCCGTGATGGCTTTGCCTCTAACCAATCTGCAGCCTGAGCCCTCGTGTCGTCGGTGATGCTAAGCCCCATGCGAACGTTTTGAATGGCCGCTTGTGCAAGAGTTAGTACCGCAATCAACAGCAAAGACTGAATTCTCCATGAATGAGGGACTGCCTCAATAACTTCCGTTCTAAGCCGCTTAGGGATGGTCCAGCGTTTGCTCGGCAGACTAAGAAACCAGCGGTAGAGCGCTGAACCTGCGGCGCCAAATGCGAGTGCAAGAAAGGGCACGCAAACCAAGAACTTTTCATCTGGGAAAATTGGATCACGCGGAAGTGAGAATTCGGCAATCAAGTAGGTAAGCAGCACCAAGTAAATAAGCGCTATGTCTTCTAGTCGACGCCGAGCCATAAGCCATCCGCAGCCGAGGATCGCAAGCACGGCAGGCGGAATACTCAGAGCATCCCAGAGGCTTGTACTGAAATGATACATCAGAAAATCAGAAGCAGGAGACCAGAGCCGACCAAGACTGGCAAACCACGCAGAAGACTTTGCTCCGAGGGCAGCGCTAAAATCGGCAAAGTCCGACAAAATAAACGGCATTGATAGCAGGGCTGACATAATCAGCAGTCCCAGGCCCGGGATAGCGCGCCTAAACATAGGAATAATGTGCTCACCGGGATTCCAGCTCAAAAGATACCAGCGAAAATTAGAATCATCTCTCGAGTATCTAGCCGGCAGCGCCGCTGCGAATGCAATAAGCGGTGGAGCAAAGACCAGCGGAAGCAGCGGTAGCGCCTGCCAGGAAAAAGAAAGCGCCAGACCCGCGCAAACTGCGGACAAAAGAAACCATTGCCAGCTTTTGTCAGTAAGAGCGCGAAGGCAGGCAAAAGTGGCAAGTAGCACAACAAAGACAAACGGCACCTCGGGCTGCAAGTAGCGGCTGCAAGTGACGTGGAGCGGTGCGACGGCTAGGAGCATAGCGGCAAGTAGGCCAGCTTCTATCCCAAACATTCTTCGTCCAATCGCAAAAACTAGAACTACGCTGAGCACTCCCAGCAGGAGAACCACGCAGCGGGTCAAGATACATATACTAACAGGGTCACTTACTCCGCTAAAAATCGGGTCGAACACCATTGCAACAAGGCAGGCGAGGTAAAGAGTAGAGCTTGACGGTCCGTACGATGCCGGAAGGATGCTGCGCCTGGAAAGCATCGCTGTCGCCTCACTTGAGTACCATGCTTCTGACGGCACGTAGAAATTCGGCAGACCAAACGTAATACCTAACGCTCGCAGCAGCGCAGCTGCTGTTACAATCAGCAAAAGTCCGCACAACATCGCCGGACGATCGCGTAGGCGTTCATTTCGCGGCGGCTCATAAGGAGGCGCGAGTGCTTTGATTTGAAGCAAATGCTTAATGCCGTAGCCTGCTAACAGCAAGATGCCGAGCACAAAGAACCACATTAAATAGCTCCAGTCCGGCGTAGGCGATATGACGAGCACCATTGAAGCGCTAAAATAGGTCAATACAACCGGGGTAACAGCAATTCCATGTGTCAGCGGCTCATACGCGCAGAGAGCAGCAAACATGACTAGCAGCAGCAGTGCACCTGCCGCCAGCGCCGCGAACTTTAGACTGGGAACTGCTATTGGAAAACTGCGCTTGATGCGTAGACTATGCACTTGAGCGGGAGTTCGATTCACTAGTGGCTGAACCGTTAGTTCAAACCCCGCTGTCGAGAGTCCGGTGCTGCTAGGAGCCGGGATTAGCGTTGGCCCGCGCAATTCGATTTCACGACTGCTTTCGTCACCCCACCTATACCTCGCGGACACTGCAGAATTGCCACTTCGCCTCAGATCCAACTCGACGCCGTTAAAGGACTCAGAAAGTCGCGGGTCGTGAAAACGAAGCATTCCAGCAATACGGCCATCTTCTAGCACACCGCTTGAACGCGGATCTAAATGTAGGTCAGTTGCCGAGAGCGGTTCATGTACAGAAATTGTGAGCGCAAAGACGACGCTCAGCAGACACAAAGCCGCAAATATTGCGGCAAGCGCCATCACGCGTTTTGGGGTGATTCTAAAAAACATGGCACGCTCGGCTGGACGAAAATGAATTGCCCCTGCCTCCGGAGTTTACCCGGTTTGAGCGGTCGCCAAAACAGTTGTTATTTGCAGAGCTTGGCTTTGATGTAATCGCGGTTCATTTCCGCAATATAGCGCACGGATATTTCTTTTGGACAAACTGCTTCACATTCATACTGGTTGGTGCAGGAACCGAAGCCTTCGTTGTCCATAGTTTCGACCATGTGCACCACCCGACGATAACGTTCTGGCTGACCTTGCGGCAAACGAGCTAGTTGAGCGACCTTTGCGGCAGTGAACAGCATTGCTGCACCGTTCTTGCAGCCCGCTACACATGCTCCGCAGCCGATACACTGAGCAGCATCGAACGCAAGATCGGCGTCGTCTTTCGGAATAGGGATGGAATTTGCATCCTGGGCGCCGCCAGTGTTTACGCTGATAAATCCGCCGGCCTGGATAATCCGGTCGAAAGAACTTCGGTCGACCATTAAGTCTTTAACTAAGGGGAAAGCAGCCGAGCGAAATGGTTCGATGTAAATATGCTCACCGTCTTGAAAGCTGCGCATATGAAGCTGGCATGTTGTGGCACCGCGTCCGGGTCCGTGGGGAATGCCGTTAATTGTCATCGAACAACAGCCGCAGATCCCTTCAAGGCAGTCTGCTTCGTATGCAATTGGATCTTCACCCTTCTCGGCGAGTCCGGAGTTGACCACATCGATCATTTCGATGAAGGAAGAATCCGGGCTGATATCTCGTGCCGGATAAATCACCATTTGTCCCGGCGAGTCGACGTTCTTCTGTCTCCAAACGTGAAGAGTGAAATTCATTATTTGTAGCTCCTTATCGCGAGCGGAACATTTTCAAATACGAGGGGCTCTCGGTGCAGCTTGGGCGAGTTGCCTTTGCCTGTATATTCCCAGGCGCCGGCAAAACAGTAGTTTTCGTCGTCGCGCAGCGCTTCGCCATCGGCTGTCTGATATTCTTCACGGAAGTGACCGCCGCAAGATTCGTTGCGCATCAGAGCGTCGCGGCACATCAATTCTGCGAACTCGAGGTAGTCAGCCACGCGCCCGGCCTTTTCAAGCTGCTGATTAAGTTCGGCGCCGCTCCCAGGAACAGACACGTTTTCCCAGAACTCTTCACGAATTGCCGGAATTTGCTCAATTGCTTCTTTCAATCTTTGCTCGTTTCGAGCCATGCCGCATTTGTCGAGCATCAACATGCCGAGTTCGCGGTGAAACGAATCAACCGAACGCTTACCGTCAATCGACAGCAGCTTTTCCGTTTGCTTGGTGACTTCTGACGCTGCCGCGGCGTGTTCGCTGCCGGCCGTTATCGGCGTTGACGGGATACGGGCCAGATAGTCGCCAATTGTGTAAGGCAGAACAAAGTAGCCGTCGGCAAGCCCCTGCATTAGGGCACTGGCGCCAAGTCGGTTGGCACCGTGGTCGGAGAAGTTTGCTTCTCCAATGACGAACAATCCGGGAATCGTGCTCATTAAGTTGTAGTCAACCCAAAGTCCGCCCATGGTGTAGTGCGGGGCAGGGTAAATCCGCATCGGAACTTCGTAGGGGTTCTCGTCCGTAATGCGCTGATACATGTCGAACAAGTTGCCGTAGCGCGCGCTAATCGCGTCTTTACCTAAGCGACTAATTGAATCGCGAAAGTCGAGGTAAACGCCGCGTTTGCTTGAGCCGACGCCGAGTCCGTTGTCGCAGGCTTCTTTTGCGCTTCTCGAAGCGATATCTCGCGGGGCGAGGTTGCCGAAGCTCGGGTATTTTCGCTCGAGGTAGTAATCGCGTTCTGCTTCAGGAATGTCGCGAGCGCGACGCGGGTCGTTTGGCTTTTTGGGGACCCAGACGCGGCCGTCGTTTCTGAGCGATTCGGACATCAATGTCAGCTTAGCTTGGTGATCGCCGTGCTGCGGAATGCAGGTCGGATGAATCTGTGTGTAGCAGGGATTTGCAAAAGCGGCGCCGCGGCGATGAGCGCGGTAGCCTGCTGTGACGTTACAGCCCTTGGCGTTGGTCGATAGAAAGAACACAGTCGAGTAACCGCCTGTGGCGAGCACAACAGCGTGCGCAGCATGTGATTCGATTTTGCCTGTTCTCAGGTCGCGGGTGATGATGCCCTTGGCGTGGCCATCGACAACTACCAAATCAAGCATTTCCTTAAAGACGTGCATTCGGACTTTGCCCAGTCCAATTTGTCTGCTTAGCGCCGAATAAGCTCCGAGCAGCAGCTGCTGGCCGGTCTGGCCTCGGGCGTAGAACGTTCTAGATACCTGTGCGCCGCCGAAAGATCGGTTATCGAGCAGTCCGCCGTATTCACGGGCAAATGGAACACCTTGCGCGACGCACTGGTCGATAATGTTTACGCTGACTTCCGCCAGGCGATGGACGTTGGCTTCTCGTGAGCGAAAGTCTCCGCCCTTGACCGTGTCGTAAAACAGGCGATGAATACTATCGCCGTCGTTGGGGTAGTTCTTGGCGGCGTTGATACCGCCCTGGGCTGCAATGCTGTGTGCACGCCGCGGCGAGCCGTGAAAGCAAAATGCGTGGACGTTGTAGCCGAGCTCAGCAAGAGTCGCAGCAGCAGAACCGCCTGCCAGACCTGTTCCGACCACAATTACGTCGTATTTACGCTTGTTGGCAGGATTGACCAGCTTCATTTCGAAGCGGTGCTTGGTCCATTTGTCGGCAATCGGTCCTGAGGGAATTTTGGAATCAAGTTCCATGAGTTTCTCCAAATACTACCCAACGAGACCGAATTGAACGGCCAGCGGTATCGATGAAAATCCCAAACACAGCAGCAAAGCTAGAAACACGCTGAACTGTTTGACGCAGGGGGTGTAGTTCTCGTTTCTCAGACCGAATGTTTGCAGTGAGCTCTGAATTCCGTGACTGAGGTGATAGGCGACGACAAGCATCGCTGCGACGTAGCCCCAAGCGACAACGGGAATTTGAAATCCATGAAGAATCATGCCGTAGACATCGTGGCGTCCCTGAGCGTCGTGCATCGAAAAATGATCTGGATTGGTTAGGCCCAGGGTAAAGTGCGACAAATGATAAGCAACGTACAGCAGCACAACGAGGCCGGTGATTACCATTGTTCGCGAAGCAGCTGTTGCCGCCATGTAACCTTTATTCTGATACTGAACGCCGCGGGCAGCTCGGTTTTGCATCGCTAGTGCTAGGGCATTCATTAAGTGAAGAACAAATACGGTTAACAGGCCAATGCGAGCACTCCATAACAGAGCGGGATTGCCTTTGAGTGCGGCGGCATAAGAATTTAAAGAGTCCGGACCAAGAAAGAAAAGTAAGTTGCCGATCAAGTGCGCGATTAAAAACAGCACCAGCAGCAATCCGGTGATGGCGATCAAGACCTTGCGGCCGATCGAGGAAGAGAAGAAAGCAAGTAGATTGTTCATGCAGATCCTGGCGTTTGCTGACCTGGTCTAAGATTAGGGTGGTACGCCTGGGAACGCAAGAAAACGTAGTCAATTAAGCTAAAAAAAGTAAGAAGTTACAGAAATTGTATACACGCGCATCGGGCCTTAAAAACTAGCAATGACTGGAAAATTTTGTATGCAAGCAGCTAGCTCAGCGGGAATTTCTGCTCATCTTTCGGGAAGAGGTTAATTCTGACCTTCTCACTTAGCGGCAATCTAACCGAACGTGAAGCCTCCTCGGTATCGGACGCATATCCGAGCGCTATCAACAAAGGCACACTCATGCGGGTTGGAATTTTAAGTATTTTCTTCACTCGTGACTCATCAAATCCTTCCATCGGACTAGTGTCCAGTCCGACTGAGCGAGCGGCAATCATGAATGTCGCTGCGGAAAGCATAGTCTGCGTTTTGACGTAGTTTCTTGCATCAGCCGCCGACGTAATTGCGTGCGGAGTTGGTTTGAACAGACGCCGCAGCGGAAGAGCCAGTCGTTTAATCAGACCGAACAAACCTAATGGCCCGATTGCGAAGAGCATATTTACGTTCTTGCGGTAGAATCTGCACAGTTCGTCGGGCATCGAGCCGGCCTTGCGGCCTAATTCCAAGATCTGGTCAAATTGCTCTTTCCAGCAATCAGGATCCGATACAAAGGCTATCAATACAGGTGCTTCCGTTACCTGACGCTGGTTCATTGCTGCCGTGCGAAGTCGTTCGCGCAAATCACCGTCGTTTACGACGACAAAATACCACGGCTGAAGATTGAACCCGCTCGGAGCTCGATTGGCAGCTTCCAGCAGTTCAAGCACCAGTGCTTCGTCTACTGGTTTGTCATGGTAGAAGCGAACCGAACGTCGGGAATCGATCGATTCAATTGTTTCGTTTGGTGCAGACATAATACCCAAAGGATACCTAGGCTGGCCTGCAAGCGTCACCAAAAGTTTTGCCCGAGGTCTTCGAATCCCCGTGCTTGGCCGGCTGCTCTACTGAAGAAATAAACGCCTTAGTTGCAGTGTCCTTCGATTTTGAGCTCGCTAGACTCGAGGGCGTGCCACTAAATACGATCTTTCCCCCGCGCTCACCAGGCCCAGGCCCCAGTTCGATCAAGTAATCTGCAGCTCGAATTACGTCCAGATTGTGTTCAATCACAACGACAGTATTGCCTTTCTTAATAAGCTCAAACAGGACACTCAGCAGCTTGTCGATATCCGACATGTGCAGGCCGGTCGTGGGTTCGTCGAGCACATACAAGGTATTTACTGCCTCACGCGAACCTAGTTCCTTGGCAATTTTGAGTCGCTGAGCTTCACCGCCCGACAAAGTGTAAGTGGGCTGGCCCAAAGTTAAGTAACCAAGTCCAAGGTGGTGAACGTAGTCGAGTGGACGCCGAATTCGCGGGTGGTTGCGAAACAGCTCCCGTACTTCGTCCATGGTCATTTGCAGCAGCTTGCCAATCGGAACGCCTTGATAGCAAAGCTCCAACGTTTGATCATTATAACGACTGCCGCCGCAAGATTCACAGATTGTTACGGCTTCTGGAAGGAACGACATAGGGATCTTCGAAAATCCTTTGCCCGCACATTCTTCACATCGACCGCCCGAAGTATTGTAAGAAAAGTGGCTTTTGCCCCAGCCGCGCACAATCGCGTCCGGCAGCTTGGCATATGCGGCTCGAATGTCATCAAACACTTTCAAATACGAGCCAGGACATGAACTGGGTGTTCGTCCGATCGGGCTTTGGTCGATCTCGACAAAGCGTTCGATTGCTTCGTCGCCTCGGATTTCGTCCCAGCAAATGTTGTCAGAAATAGCTTCACCAAAGGAGTCAAACACTGCCGGAATCAAGCACTGGTGAACCAGGGAGCTCTTGCCGGCTCCGGACACGCCGGCGACAACTGTCAATTTGCCGAGCGGAACTTTCGCGTTTACGCGCTTAAGGTTGTTTGCAGACGCGCCTTTTAGCTCGAGGAAGCTCCAACCTTTGGTGCTTGTGCGTGCAAGCTGCTTTGCGGGTGCGTTTGTACGAGCGCGAAGCGCCTTGCCGGTAGGTGAATTTTTATCAGCAAGTATTTCTTCGATGGTTCCGCTTGAAACAATCCGGCCGCCGCGTGACCCACCACCTGGACCCATATCAATAATATGATCAGCTAAGCGTATCGTCTCCTCGTCGTGTTCGACGACAATAACGGTATTTCCAGCATCGCGCAGGCCAAACAGAATCTGCATTAGCTGTTCGTGGTCGTGGGGGTGGAGGCCGATCGTTGGTTCATCGAGGACATAGGCGACGCCCGTAAGCGGAGACCCAAGCGAACGTGCAAGGCGCAGTCGCTGTGCCTCACCTCCAGAAAGAGTTGAGGTGTCTCTGTCTAGTTGTAAATAATCTAAGCCAATCGACTGAATTGTATCCAAGCGAAATTCGAGCTCTTCGAATATTGGTTTGACGATCGGATCGAGTCGCTTATCGAAGGACAGCTTTTGAATAAAGCTGAGCAGATTCGGGGCGGTCATTTGCGCAAGCTTGTGAATTGGCTCTCCCCCGATATAGACATGTCGGCCAAGCTTTTTGATTCTAGCGCCGCCGCAGTCCGGGCAGGTTTTGCCTGAATCGAGTTCCCCTTTGCCGGAGCATGTTTCGCAGACACCGCGTGAGCTGCTGAAAGAGAAATCCTGCGGGTCAAGCTCAGCAAAGCCGCGTTTGCACACTGGGCACATGCGGGAGGTGGACATTGTTTCCGGTTTGGCTTTCTTGTCGTCGACCGAAACTTCCAATGTTCCGTTACCAAGCAGAAGGCACTGCTCAACTGCACTGAGCAGCAATGAGCGATTCTTTTCGCTAGAAGCTGCCGAGGCTACGAGCAGCGAAATATAATGCAATTTGTGGCGCTCGAGGCGCATGTTCTCTTCGATTGATACTAACTTTCCGTCCACTCGCGCCTGGATAATGTCTGCCCGCAAAGCGCGGTTAAAAAGTTCGGTATAGAAACCTTTGCGGCCAGAGACTACGGGGGCAAATAGGTGGAGCCGTTTGCCCGAGTAACGCGAGACGAGAAGGTCGGTAATCTCCTCGGCGTTAAACCCGACAATTTTCTTGTCATGATCCGGGCAGTGTTGAGAGCCAACTTTTGCAAAAAGCAGACGCAGATACTGATAGATTTCACTGGTGGTCGCAATCGTTGAAAGGCCGAGGCGCGCAGCTGTTTTTTGTGAAATTGCAACTGTGGGAGGTAGAGAGCTTACCGCGTCGACGTCTGGCCGCTGCAGTTGTTTGATGAATTGGCGAGCGTAAGGAGACAGCGAGTCAATATAGCGGCGCTGACCTTCCGCGAAAACTATATCAAAGGCCAAAGATGATTTGCCCGAGCCGCTAACACCGGTTATCACGCTGAGTGAGTCTCGCGGAATGCGCGCAGTGATATTTTTTAAGTTGTGATGCCGTGCGCCAACAACAGCGATATCGTCCTCGATGAATACAGTATCGCTGGTTTCGTTTACGCCCGCCTCGGCCGCGCTTTCAAGGAGCCCTGCTAGAGCCTTAAGCGTGTAAGATCTTTTTACCGCTGCGTTGTCTTCGAGAAGCTGCCGCGGATCGCCGCTCGCAACAACTTCTCCCCCCTGTTCTCCACCCTCAGGTCCCAGGTCGATAATCCAATCGCTCTGGCGAATTACTTCAGTGTTATGTTCGATGCAGAGAATGCTGTGGCCGGCGCTGGTGAACTTTCGAAGCGTTTGAATTAAACGCTGGACATCGTGTGCGTGAAGTCCCGTTGTCGGCTCGTCGAGCACAAACAGGTAACGCTCTTTGTTGGGGGACTGAAGGTATGATGCCAGCTTTACCCGCTGAGCCTCTCCACCGGAAAGTTTGCTAAGGGGCTGTCCCAGCGTCAAGTATCCCAAGCCTAGGTCGAGCAGAGGAGTCAAGCGGTTAACCACTTCCGCAGCGCGCTCGTCTTCTCCGAGTTCCTCGAAGAACTTAACGGTGTCGTCTAGCGTCATCGCAAGAAAGTCAGTTACGCTCTTGCCGCCGTAGCGGATTGTTTGAACTTTCGGAGTGAAGCGCAGGCCTCCGCAGGCCTCGCACTCGACGTATACATCAGCGAGAAACTGCATTTCGATTTTATGGTATCCGGCACCGCTGCATTCGGGACAGCGACCGCCGTCAACATTGAACGAGAACGCAGATTTGCTCAGTCCGAGATTTACCGCGTCGTCGGTCGAGGCTAGGCATTCGCGGATGATGTCCCAGGCTTTAGTGTAAGTGGCAGAGTTTGACCTGGGGCTTTTTCCGACAGGAGACTGATCAATCAGTACCACTGCGCTAACCGAATCAATGCCTTTGAGACCCTTGATAACACTGTTTGCTGATTTTGTCAGTTGAGTCAGCGGTGTACCGTTTTTTAGCTGTTCGTAGGGTTTGATTAAGCACTCTACTGCAAGCGTCGATTTGCCAGAGCCGCTGACTCCCGTAAGGCAGGTAAAGCCCCCTAGCGGAATTTCGACATCGATGCCTTTCAGGTTGTGAGCACAAGCGCCTTTGATTTCGATTTTACGAGACAGCTTGGACTGGTTTTGGTCGGCTTTTCTTCCCGACGATACTCCACGAAGAAACCGTCCGGTGTGGGAATCAGCTTCCTGGGCTAGCTGACTTGGCGTTCCAGAGAATATGATTGATCCGCCGCCAGAGCCTGCATTTGGTCCAAGATCTATTACATGATCGGCGGCGCGAATTACGTCTTCCTCGTGCTCTACAACAAGCACGGTGTTGCCTCTGTCTCTAAGGGAGCGAATTATGCGCAGCAGGCGAGCGGTGTCTCGAGGGTGAAGTCCAATCGAAGGCTCGTCCAACACTAAAGTGGTGTTTACCAGTCTGGCGCCAAGAATCGTAGTTAGGTTAACTCGCTGATGCTCGCCACCGGAGAGCGTCTTGCTTTGTCGGTCGAGTGTTAAATATCCAAGTCCGACATCGCAGAGGTAACGCAAGCGACTGGTAACTTCGAGCAGTGCCGGCTCAACTGCCGGATCTCCCAAGTTCTCAGACAAATGCTGCTCAAAAAAGCTCAGTAGAGAGTCGAGCGGTATGCTCCATATTTCTGGAAGCTTTTTTCCACCGAGAGTATAAAGCAGTGCGCCGGACTTGAGCCTCGAGCCGCCGCAGTCGGGACACGTAGACTCAGACCGGTAGCGCGAAAGGAATACGCGGACATGCATCTTGTATTTCTTGCGCTCGAGCCATTTGAACCAGGCGAGTATTCCGGTGAAGCCATGGACCTTGCGTGTAGCGTCGAAAATTAAATCCTGAGATTTTTGCGGAAGCTTTTTCCAAGCGACATCGGTCGGAATGCTCTCGCGCTCGCAGAAACTTAGCAGTTCCTCAAACTCCCACTCAGTTGCCGGAGTGCTCCAGCAGACGACAGCTCCATCTTCGATTGACTTGCGCTTGTCAGGGACGCAAAGAGCGCGATCGATCTTAAGTATCTTGCCAAAACCGGAGCAAGTACCACACGCACCGATCGGACTATTGTAAGAAAAAATTGAAGGTTTAGGTGCGGCAATTGCGGTCTTGCAGTTGGAGCATTGAAGCTTGTTGGAATACTCGAAGACTTTAGCTTCGGCAGATTCACTAATGCAGATTAGCGCTAGAGAGTCGGAACCCATTTCGTAAGCTTGATGCAGACTAGCTAGCAGCCTGCTGTGGGCTCGGCCGGACTGTAAGCTGTCGCCAGCAAGATCGGCTAAGGAGAGACGATCGACGATTACCAGTAAGGTCGTGGAGCCTTCGGCGGCGTTGATGTCTTCATCGGTTAACTCATCAAGGCGTTCGATTGTGCCGGTTGCCGATCGATAAAATCGGATAAATCCCTCGGCTTGCAAGGTAGTGCGGATGCTTTCTAGGCTGGCTTCGCCGTGAAGGCTGACTGGAAATGCCGCTGCAAGCAGTCCTTCGCGCTTGTCCGCTAGCTTTAATGTTCGCTCCAATATGCTGCGCGGAGTGTCTCGCGTTACTTTTTTGGAGCAATTTGGGCAGTGTGCAGTAGCGGCCTGGGCCCAGACGACCTTGAGGTAATCGTTGATCTCAGTAACTGTGCCTACGGTGGAGCGGGCATTGACGATACTATTGCGTTGTTCGAGAGCCAGCGCCGGGCGGACGTTGGTAATTGAATCAACGTCGGGCTTGTGCAGGCGGTCGAGAAATTGGCGCGTATAGGGGCTGAAAGTTTCGATGTAGCGGCGCCCGCCTTCCGCATAAATCGTGTCGAAAGCAAGTGACGACTTGCCCGAGCCGCTCAGGCCGGTTAGTACGACAAATTTGTCATGAGGGATGTCCAGATTAAGCGTCTTGAGGTTGTTTTCTCTAGCGCCGCGAATCGACAAAGATTTGGTTGAACTCATAAAGCTCGCTGGATTACTGGTGGGATGCAACGACTCATGGTAGGCTTTTTACTACTCGAGAGCAAACAACCTAAGACTGCTGTCAGCTCATGGAAATCCTTAAAAATACTATCTACGCGGCTCTGCTGATTGGCGCCTCTTCCTGTGTGCGCGAAACGTATCTCTATGATTTTCAAGAAATGGAATTAAGAACAATCGAAACAGATTCCCAAAATGCTCGCGCTGCCGCCAAAGCTGACTTTGAATATATTCATCACGAACAGGACGAGATGCGCTTGGTCCTGAAACAACTTGCCGAGAATAACGCTGAGCTGGCCAAGACTTCAGCTCTGTGCATAAAGAAAGCGCGAAGTTTAGGTGCCCGGCGGTGACCTGGACGCGGTATCTACCGCCGCTGCTTATGCTCTGCGCAGTCTGCTGCGCTTCAACAGCCTTTGCAAAACCCGGTAAATGCTCAATCGTTCCGGAAGCGATCGAGTCCGCTAGCGAAATTCGAGGATTGCGGGTTAAGCGCAGCGTGAAATGCAAACTTGTTGATAAGTCGTTCGTCGAAAATTACCTGCGCACCGTAATCAAAGAAAAAATCCCTGCGCAGCGAATAGACGGTGAAGGGGTTGTCTATAAGATGCTCGGGCTTATTCCGCCGAATTACGATTACGTCAACGGACTGGTCGAGCTCTATACTTCTCAGCTCGGCGGCTACTATGACCCTGAGCAGGGCTACTATGCGATGGCATCGTGGCTTCCGAGCTCGATGCAGATGGGAATTGCGGTGCATGAACTTACTCATGCGCTGCAAGATCAGCATTTTAGTTTGGACGATTTACTCGATCATCAAGCAGCAGACAGTGATGAACTGATGGCGCGCTCGGCCCTTGTCGAAGGTGATGCAACCGCTGTCATGGTTGACTACAGCCGCAAGCAGGGCGGGCAAGCTTCGATCGCGCAGGAAGAAAGCGTCGCCGGAATAATGATGCAGAGCTTAGCTGGATCCCTTGTTTCCGGATCGGGGAGCGAATCTCCCGCAGCTCTGCGCACGTTGATGATGTTTCCCTATGTCAGCGGGCTCAATTTTGCACATGCATTGCTTAAGAAGCGCGGGTATAAGTCGCTCGATGGAGCGTTTACGAAGCTGCCCCAGTCTACCGAACAGATTCTTCATCCCGACGTTTACCTAAGTGGCTCGCGCGGGTTTCGGGAATTGGAAGCTCCGCTGCCGGAGCGAGCCGTGCTTGATTCCACCCAAGCAGTATTTAGCGACCGCTTCGGAGAGTTTTTTATTTCGACTCTTTTAGGGAATTGGATTTCGCCGGGTCAAGCGAGCAAGGCAGCCAGCGGCTGGGGCGGAGATCGGCTGGCGCTATACCGGACGGGCACAAACCGAGAGATACTAGTGTGGGTTACGGCGTGGGACTCGAAGAGCGAAGCCAATGAGTTCTACGAATCTATCGCCGAGGCCTACCGCAAACGCTTTAATCAGAATGGACTGACCTCCGGCAGGAAGCTTGTGTTCGCCGAAACGGACTTTGGCCGGGTTGAGATCGAGCAGAACGAGGCTGAAGTACAAATTACCATCGGCCTTTGAGACTTTTTAAAGCTCAAATCCATGTTCCACCACGATTTTTATCGTGGTCACCTGCTTCTACATCGTGTTACGGTAGTTTAAGTTAGTTGCACTAGGTGCAGCTTGTCTTGGGTATTCAAGGAATCAGAATATGAAATTTAGTCTGAGCAACGCAAAAAAGGCAGAAGATAAGCCAGTCGAACAGGAAATGCTCACACGTTGGCGGGCCGCAGCCAAGCGGGCACAGTCGGGTTTGCCCACAGTCAGTTTGGTCGAAGAAGATGCCACCGAGCCCGAATTTCACCTGGATGCCGGCAGCGTGCTTGAAAAGGATCGAGCCCAGGTTGCGGCAAGTGAGCGATACCAAGGGCGCACACTGCCATCGGACCCCGGGCTGGGAGTCGAAGAAGACCTGCAGCGGCGCTTCGGCGCACGAGTCAAAGAAGCAATTGGTGCGGGCACAGTAATCGAAGGCAAGTTAAGCTTCGACGCGCCGGTGCGGATTGACGGAACCCTCACCGGGGAGGTCACATCGACCAGCACTCTAATTGTTGGGGAACAAGGGGTTATCAACGCCACGATTGACGTTGGAAGCTTGATTGTGCTCGGTCAGGTTACAGGAGACGTTGAGTCCAAAGACCTGGTTGAGATCAAGGCCGGCGGCCGCTTGGAAGCAGATATCCGCACAAAGCGCATCGTCATTGAAGATGGCGGGGTGTTTAACGGCTGCTGCAACCGCAAAGCTTAAACTACATTAGCCGCTTAAGTTCAGCGATAAATCCCTCGGCAGCGCTGAGCAGGACTTCGTATTCCATTTCCGTATTTGGAATCTTGGGGATTCTAAGCTCGAAGCGGCCATCTTTAAGCTGAATATTGGGTCGCATGTTTTTAAGCGGCAGAATCTTCTGCTGCAAATTCGCTGTTAGCAGCTGGCGAAACATCATTTCGCTGTCGCTCTTTAGCACAAATGCATCGTCGAACTCAGGATTGTTAATTTGGATTTCACTGAGACCAATCATCTTGCCCAGCGATGAAACGAAAGACTCGTTGTAGATGCTGAATTTAAGCTGTGACTGTCGCTGAAATCGCACGTATGTGAAAGGTGGACTGTTGCGGCTGCCTGGCCGGGAAAACATCTCAATTTCAACGTTATCGACCTGATACGTAAGCTTAGGGTAGGAGAAAAGCCCTGGTTCGCCGACTCTTCCGCCTTTGCGCTGAGCCAAGGGCTCAAGCACGGCCTTTACCTTTCCACCCCGATGACGATTGGCGTAGATAATCAGCAGCAGAACTCCGCCGCCGACAACAATGGGTAAAAGGGTTTGAGGAATCAAGCCTACTCGGCAGCAGCCTGGCTCTCAACAGCACCAGAAGCAGCCTTGCCCTTTTCTCCGGTCCAGCGCGCTTCCTTGATGCGAGCAGCTTTGCCGCTTCTCTCTCTGAGGTAATAAAGTCTAGCTCTGCGAACTCGTCCGCGCTGCTTTACTTCAATTTTGCTTACGCGTGGCGAATGGAGCTGGAAGATTCTCTCAACGCCAACGTTGTAAGAAACTTTCCTGACAGTGAAATTTTCGTCAATTCCGCCGCCATTTCTGCGAATGACAACGCCTTCGAAAACTTGGACACGCTCTTTGGAGCCTTCCTGAATCAGCTGGTGAACTCTGATGGTATCGCCGGGGGCGAACTCAGGAATATTGTCTTTAAGCTGCTCAGCATTAATTTGCTGGATGAGGTTCATGACCGGTACCTTGTCTTAGAAATTAGCTAGCCGCGGATATTGGCACTAATTTACAAGCAATGCAAGTTACCAGGCGAGCAAACCCTACTTAAATACTCACCTTTGCTGCGGTGTTTTCAGGTGCTTCAAGTAGCTGAGATGCAAAGAGTTCGCTGCTAAACAGGTCTGCGCTTAAGTCCGTGCGGAAGCTGGTTTTGGCTTCTACTGTTTTGAGAGCTGAGTGCAGCCTCTGGCGCCATTGTTCCATCTTGGTTGGGGTTGTAATTGGTGTTCTGGTGAAGTGGGTCATGCCGCAAAAGTGCTGCCAATATGGATTGGTTTGAGTTTTGCGGATTACCTCGATGTCGTTTAGCTGGTACTTCTGTTTCAGGTAGTTCAGCGCCAGCATTGTTCGCAAGGTTAGGCGCAGATCCGCAGATTTTCTTTCTCCGGGGGCTAGCAGGACATGCTCAAAGCCCTTCCAGTCGATTTCTTCAGATAGCAGGACAAGCGGGTGGTGACTGTCGACTAGCCGGTCCAACTCAAGCGGCAGGGTCTCCGTGCTTTCCATTCGATGGTGCCCATCATGTGCAAGATTACCCGCACCACTTATGTCCAAATCCTTGCTGCAACCTCTCAAGCGCGTACTCCGTATTTCTAAGTGCAAACTATAAACAGCTTCAGCTCCAACATCATCCTCGACCGCTATTCACCGCTGTAAAGATCGCCTTGTCTTTGGACGAGTTGCTCGCTCGCCAATTCAGTGCGTCTGTAAAATTATAAAAAACCAGTTTGTGATTTCCGCTTGGCAGGTTTGCCGGCGGAGTTGTGTGAACCGTGTATGTAAAAACCGAGCTGTTACTTCTACAGCTTACGATGCAAAGTTATCACGATCGTTTTCGAGTAGTAAACGCGTAGAGCCCGTAAAACACGGGAAATCTGTAGAACAGATACTCTAGACCGAATGCACATTCGGACTCATTTTTAGTGGAAGTCACGTGAAGAAAACGCTGGTTCAAGGAACCATCCGCTTACATCTGCAACGTCGTCTACCAGCATATGAACGACATTGTCGCGTCTTTCGATAATACCGGATGCAAGAATGAACGAGCATGTTGTTATCACTCGGTGATGACGTTTTGCTGTATGCGGCTTGATGACAAGGTTTGCGATGCCGGTTTCGTCTTCAATTGTCATGAACAGAACGCCGCCTGCTGTCGGCGGGGCTTGGCGCACCAGCAGCATTCCGCAGATTACAACCTGCCGCCTGCTCGGCATGCGGGACGGGTCTTTGAGCATTTCGGCTGTGATGACTTTATGCTGATCGAGGACGCCTCTGGCAAAAGACACTGGATGGGCTTTAAGCGATAAGCCGGTCGCATGGTAGTCGCTTTGGACCTGGAGAGAGCGGGCAATTTTAGGCAGCGCAGCGGCTGCCTGAGGCTGCTGCAGTTTTTCAAACAGCGGCAAAGGTGCATCTCTGAAAGAGCGGATCTCCCACATGGCGCGCTGCCTGCTGAGCGAGAGCGAACTGAAGGCGTCTGCCCTGGCCAAGCAGCGTAGAGTGTGAACTTTTGCGCCGCTGTCTCGCCACAAACGTCCCAGACTGTGGTAGGGACCGCTGCTGTGCACGGCGTGTTCAATCAGACCCGCTTCCTCACGGGACAAGCTGCGTACCAGCCGTAGACCCAGTCGCAGAGATGGCGGCTTACCGCTTTCAACCGAGCAGTTCCAGCAGCTGTGGTTGACGTCGATCGGCAGAATTTCTACTCCGTGCTTTGCTGCGTCGTTTACGATTTGTGCCGGCTGATAGAAGCCCATCGGCTGGCTGTTGATTAAAGCTGCGGCAAAAGCTGCGGGGTGATGGCATTTTAACCACGCAGAAATGTAAACCAGCAGAGCAAAGGAGGCGGCATGGGATTCGGGGAAGCCGTATTCTCCAAAGCCCTGAAGCTGCTCAAAGCAGGTTTCGATGAACTCGCGGCTGTAGCCGTTTTCCTTCATCCCGTTAACAATCCTCTTGCCGAAGCGATCCATGATGTTGCTGTTTGTTTTCCAGCTGGCGAAGGACCTGCGCAAAGCGTCGGCTTCTCCCGGGGAAAAGCCTGCGGCCACGATAGCAAGCTGCATCGCCTGCTCCTGGAAGATGGGAACTCCCAGAGTACGCTTCAACACTTGTTCGATCTGTTCATTAGGGTAGTTCGGCTTTTCCCTGCCGCTGCGTCTTCTAAGATAGGGGTGAATCATGTTGCCTTGGATTGGTCCGGGTCTGACAATTGCGACCTCTATTACCAGGTCGTAGTAGTTTCGCGGGCGCAGGCGCGGCAGCATGCTCATTTGTGCTCTGGATTCGATTTGGAAGACGCCGATTGTGTCGGCGAGGCAGATCATATCGTATACGCGCGGGTCTTCTGCTGGGATGTTGTGCAGCTCAAGGATGTCGGCCGGGATAGGATCGCTGCTTTGTTCGGTTCGCCGGTTGATTAGTTCAAAGGCTTTGCGGATGCAGGTCAGCATTCCCAGACCGAGGATATCAATTTTAAGCATGCCCATAGCGTCGATGTCGTCTTTGTCCCATTCGATGACTGTGCGCTCGGCCATTGCGGCGTTTTCTATTGGGACCATGCGGCTCAGCGGCCCGTCGGTAATCACGAAGCCGCCGACATGCTGCGAGAGATGGCGCGGAAAGCCTTTAATTGTTTGTGCCAGCTCGATTGCCAGTATCATTCTGGGGTTGTTCGGGTCGAGTCCGGCTTCAGCTACTAATTCGGCGCTAACTCCTCTGCCGGTCCAGCGATTGATTGACTTTGCCAAAAGATCTACGCAGTCGAGCGAAAGACCGAGAGCTTTGCCTACGTCGCGAATCGCGCTGCGGCCGCGGTAGCTCACGACTTCTGCGACCAGTGCTGCGCGGTGCCGGCCGTATTTGCGGTAAATGTATTGGATGACTTCTTCCCGGCGCTCGTGTTCAAAGTCGATGTCGATATCAGGCGGCTCGTTGCGCTCTTTACTGATGAAGCGTTCGAACAGGATGTCGACCTTGCCGGGATCGACGGCAGTGATTCCCAGGCAATAACATACGGCTGAGTTGGCCGCGGCGCCGCGCCCCTGACATAAAATGCCTCGGCTGCGTGCAAAGGAGACTATGTCGAGCACGGTCAAAAAGTATTTTGCGTAATCGAGTTCTTCGATCAGTTTGAATTCATGATTAAGCTGTTTGCGCAGTTTCGTGGAAAGGCCCTGGGGGTATCTTTCTTGTGCGCCGCTTTCCGTGCATTCCTTGAGATATTCAAGTGGTGTTTTGTCCTCGGGGCAGATCTCCTGCGGGTATTCGTAATTAAGCTGATCGAGCGAGAACTGCCTGACTCGTTCTTCGATTTCTGCTGTGCGCCCTACGGCGGAGGGCAGGTGCTTGAACAGCCGCTGCATTTCGTGGGGAGGTTTTAGGGTTCTTTCGGCGTTGGGGAACAGCAGGTGTCCTGCCGTGTCAATTGTGCAGCCGTGTCTGATGCAGCACAGAACGTCCTGCAGCCGGCGTCGTTCGCTGATGTGATAGTGAACGTCGTTTGCTGCTAGCAGTGGAATGTTGAACTTCAATGAAAGTTTTTTGGCCAGGCCGATTATTTCGTTGTCGCGGGGTTCATAATGTCTGGCGACTGCGACAGACAGTCTGTCTTCGTCGAAGATGTCTTTAAGCTCGGCGTAGATTGATTCATGCGCAGCATGGTCGGAGTTTTTGATGTCGACTGCGGCCTGCAGGCCTTTGCTGAAGCCGGTGAGGTCTTCGAGGTGCAGCAGGCATGAGCCTTTATCGGTCCTACGCTTTCCGTAAGTCAGTAGGCTGCATAAATTGCCGTAAGATGAAACGCACGTCGGATACAGCAGTAGGGTAACGGCGGCCGGGGACGCAAGCTGCACGCGGCAGCCGACGAGCAGCGATATTCCGAATTGTTTTGCTGCTGTGTGCGCGCGAACTATGCCGGCCAGAGAGTGGTGGTCCGTGACTGCTAGTGAGCGGTATCCGAGCTCAGCTGCCCGGCGCATCAGTTCTGCGGGATGGCTTGCGCCGCGGAGAAAGGAAAAGTTGCTGACGGTTTGAAGTTCCGTGTACATGCCGGCGGCTTAGCTCCAGATTCCGTGCAGGTACCAGCGATTGTTTGTTGTATCGCGAAAAATCCACAGCCAGGTTCCCAGTTCTGTCTGCACGCGAAAATAGTCCCGCGTGTGCTGCGAGTCGTTCCACCACTCGGGATTGATGCGGATTGGTCCGTGCGCGGCGTGTAGATGGAAAATTTTGTTGTTCCAGGTGAAGCGGTGAGGAGGAGAGTCGGGTAGAGCGCTGATCGCATGAAGCACTGCGGGCTGCTTGAGCAGCAGCGGAGGCATAAAGGGAGCGCTGATTTTTTGCGTGATAAGAGGCGGCGTCCCCTTTACCGGATAATAGCAGAAGGAGCGTTCCGGGATGTGTGAAGCGTGCTCTTGTGCGCGCAGTACTTTCTGAGAGCCGAGCTTTGACTCCAGACTGTCGATTAAAGTGTCAATTCTTCGCTTTTGCAGAGACTGCTGCTCGCTGCCTGCAATCAGCGAGGAGAGAGTTGGTTCAATATGCTCACAGGAGGGAGCGCTCAGAGCGATACCGGTAACCCCTTCTGCCATTTGCAGGGATTCTATGCGCGGGCGAATGAGTGACCATAGATGTTCGGCGCAGTTCGAAGGTGCGCTCAAGCTGAGCCGCAGTATTTCAGGAGGGAGGCCGGCGCGTGAAACTGACAGGGTTAAACTTCTGATGAACTGCTGCTTGCAGACAAGGGGCTCCAAGAGTTCCGACAACAGCTCGCGAATTACGTGATGCACGGCTCTGTAGTCACAGGTTGGTCCGTTGAAAGTTCTCTCGACTGCCGCGGGGATGTACACTTTCAGAGGACTTATTACTTCCGGCTCGAGCGCCAGCGCCTGTCTTAAGTTAAGGCAAATGCTTTTGCCGAAGCGCTCAAGCAGCTGATGGTGCGGGATTGGCAGTAAGTGTTCGATGCGGCGAATTCCAAGCTCTCTTAAGTGCAGTTCTTCCTGAGAGCTGATGCGCAGCGCACTGATTGGTAGGGAGGAGAGGTTTGCCGCAAGGGAGTCGCTGCCTACCATACTGACCGGCGATGAAGAGTATCTTGCAAAGGCCCAGGCGGCCCTTAGGGAGGGAGCGGCGGCGGCGCGCACAACAAAGCCGCGCTGTCTGAGGCGCTGAACTATTGCACGGAGAATGTTTTTACAGCCTTTAAATAATCTTAGGCTTCCACTGATGTCGCTGTTGATGCCGCAGAAGCGTTCATCGAAAAATAATTCTGCGTTTTCAACGGGGGCGTCGAGTGCGGTTAGCGGAGAATAGCGCGATATCCAGCGACCCAGACGCAGCAGGGATTTTATGTCGTGTGCGGGAGAGTAGGGGAGAACGGCTGCACCGGCAGCGAGAGATTGAGCGTGGGCCAGAGTGAGTCCCGGAAGGACACCGCGGCTCCTTGCCTGCTCGCAGCAGCGAGCGAC
>JAGRAN010000003.1:7786-39552 GCA_020434585.1 Bdellovibrionales bacterium | reverse complement strand
GAATTAGGTCGGTCGACCATGTCGGCAGGTAAATAGAGATGAATGTTTTCACGATGCGCTTTGATCGCTTCAGAGGTGGTTCTGGGGTTGTATTCGATTAGCCAGGAGGAGGACTCTGGAGCACCTCTGCAGCGCAGGAGTTCGATGCGCCATCTTGGATTTGCAGTGGGTGAAGGGGTGGTTGTGATTTTCCATTTTGTGTGGGCTGCGGAGGAGGAACCGATTTTCCAGGGCTGCTTAACCAAGAGTCCGAGGACGCTGCTTTTGCGGGCGTGCAGCTGTAGGCGTCTGCTGGCGGCTGCATTAAAAGAGCTTCCGTCAATCACGGCAGCACCGATGCAGGGAGAGCGCAGGATTTCGCAGGCGGACCAGAGAGACTCTTCGGTGTTTGCGGGATGGATGAAGAGAGAGTTTGTACGCCAGTTAAAATCTTGCGTTTGGTTAAAAGCTGCATTGAGTAAAGCGGGAGTTGGCCAGCAGCGTCTGCCGACCCAGGCGATGTTTTTTCCAGAGAGAAGGGGACTGCAGCGCATGTTATGGGCGATGAGCGATGAGAGCAGGAGTAGGGGAGCAGACCAGAATGTTTTTCTGTGAGAGCTTAGCTCTTGCTCAAGACACCATTCGTGCACGGCTCCCAGACAAAGGCCGCGCTCAGGAAGTTTGCCGTCAATCTCCGACAAACCAAAGACGGCGGTTTGAGCTGCTGTGTGCACGGAGTGCGAAGCTGCGTGCCAGAGTAAACCGTTTTGCAGGAGTTTTGAGATCATTGTTGGACGTGCGAGCTGCTTGCCGTAAAAGTACGTTCTAGTATTTTTCTATATCGAAAATTAATCAGAGGTCAAGCGTGCTGTTGGAAACGGCGGCAATGCTTCGATTTAACTGAATAATAACTGACTACGGGATAGGGTCAGGCGAGCCGCCTCCCGGGGCAGCTTCATTAGCCGCGCCGGCAGTGAGCGACTTCTCGATGAACATCGGACGGATTTCTCCAGGGTTAGACGTCGGAATCAATTGTCTGTTGTCGCAGCTTAAACGTCCGCGCACCAGGTTGCACTCGCCCTGAATATCGCCAAACGAATTCTCTACCCCAAACCCCCAAGCACCGGCGCTTTCGAGGCCTTGCGGACTTTCCGGCATCCCAGGCGACACACTCCCGATGCTTACGTCAAAAAGATGCACTTTGACGAAGCCGACTATTTCAAATTGATCTGCGTCGATTACCGGGGGGTCGACTGTGCCGCCGGCCTCAGACTCGCAGGCAGCAGCTTCGGGACTGGTGTTAGCGATAACAGGCACGCGTACTTCCCAAACGGGAGTGGCATCACTAATTCCGGGAGCTGCTTTAAACGGCAAATACGGGAAAGGAGAATCGGCCGTATTCGAGAAGTCGGGCTGGAAGCGTCTCGAAGCACAAAGTCCCCTCTCTCTTCGAAGTGGGCTGCAGGAAATGTCGTTGTTCCAAACAAAGAAGCTGGCATTTCTCTCGATAGTGCCCAGCCCTGCGGTCCGAAAGCTCGGATGCTTCGCGTCAGGAGTTGGATCAATCAAGTCGGCAATGCGCCGCCAAATCAAATCCTCCATCTCGCGAGTGGTTAGTCCTTCCTGCAGCACGCTGAAGCGATCGCCGATTTCAGCAGTCACGCAGCCTGCGTCTGCGGAAAGCACTTCCATCACGTCTCCTTCAGAAATCGGATGGTCGTACGGCAGCCCTACGACGCCGTAATGGTCACTTAAGGACACATTTCCCTGGTCGACGTACCATCCGTCGCTATTTCCAATACTGCAGTCTTCACTTCCTAAAAACGGTGTGCCGTGGCTGGTAAAGCAGTATCCGCCTTCCTGGACAGGCTGCCAATGTGACCACAATGCTTGATAGCCTCCCGTTGCAGGCACCTCTGAATCAAGATAGCGAAGGAATTCATCCCCCGTAGAGAACTCCAAGCGGTGGGAAAGTTTTTTCTCAGCTTCCGGATGACAGATAGCGTAAGAAAAGCTCGGACGAACATCGCAGTGTTCTGCGGGGTTTCTGCAGTATTTATCAGCCGCGGCAAAAATCGTATCTTGTTGGCAGACGGAACTCAGCTCCAACTTAGGATTCAGCAGCTGACAAATTGGAATAGCAAACGGAACTACGCACACCGGCTCTACAGGCGCGGCGATCACAGTCGATTCAGAAGAAATCGACCAAAGCGTGGAAGCAAAAGTTGTCCCCATAATTTCCACTGCTGGTCGCAGAATTCTTACTCTGATGGCGTTAAAAACAATGTGACGGGGGGTGCCGGGATTAGCAGCCAGCCATTCTTCGCTTTCAAGAGACTCGAAACCCTCACTGAGGGTGTAGCGGCCCCGCTCTATGGTGACGACGAGGTTGCGTTCCTCCGTATAGTCCCAAACAGGCCCTTCTGACAGCGGAACCGTTAAATTCAGATCGTCAGCTAAATCACCGTGCGCGGTATGTGCACTTAAAATATCGATTGCGGATTTTTTAGCGTTGTCCCAGCAAGTGAGACTAGAGCAGATCTGTTTTCCCCCGCCGTGAGCAGCTGCGTCCGCTGCGGCTTTCAGCTCCGAACGAACAAATCGGGCGTAGCTGCTGTTGATCACCAAGGCGATGACGCCTACGACGAGCGCGAGCAGCAGTACAGAAATTACGAGAATCGATCCTCGCTCGTTATTGCGCATATTTGCACTTTCGCTGTTTAGCGGAGACGCATTCAATAAGAATGAACGCCACCGCTGCAATTTGAACTCTCAACAGTAAAAAAAGCTGTACTGTTGAATGTGTAGCCGCTCAAAGCTCCTTCAGTTTGTGGTCCGGCCAGCGAACAATAAAAACAGCTGGTAGATACTTTAACATCAAGCAGGATTCCCGAAACCCCATCTGTGTTGGTGAAAATAATGCTGCGATCGATATTGTAATCCAAATGCTTGGTAAAAAGACCGCTGCCTAGGTCAGATTTCAGTTTGGCGACGGCTTGACCTAGGCATTCTGAAGACTGGGATGCTCCAAAGCGGCCGGCACTTTGCACAGTATCTCTGACGAATGTTTGCTCAATCGAGAGGCGGGCAAAGTCGAACAAGCCGGCCAGCAGTAGCACCATCAGCGGAACTGTCACCGCAAATTCGAGAAGCGCGACACCCTTTGCGTTTGAAATGTTTAGGTCGCGGCTCATCCTACTTTTCCCGCAGCTAAGCAATCTTCGCTAAGAGATTGACCGTACTCGAACATAAAGGTGCTGGTAGATGATGCACCTCCGGCGAAATCGCTAAACAGCGGACCGGGAAGCAGGCGCGTTGTTCCCGTTTTTGTGATCTTAACTCGAATTGCTCTTGTGCTGTCGAGCCAGCGAAAGGCTGCGGGGCCGATTTCGATGTCGTAATTACTTGGGTTGAGCTTGGCGTAGGTAAGACTTGTTATGGCAATATTTCTTGCAGCCTCGCAGATATCTCCTTCTGGAGTTAGCGAATCGTTTGCGGGCACGAACGAGGCCGCAACTCGAGCCGCAGCACGAGCGCTTTCGGCCATTTCTGCCCGCTCGCCAATCATGAAGTTCATATCCACGAAGCTAGTGGTTAGAACGACATAAACTAGGCAAACGCCGGCAAATTCCGTCAGCGTATTTCCCCGGTCATCCGACAATGACCGGCGCCAGAACCCCATAAGATAGACCTATTTGCTAAAAAACCAGTAAATTTAGTAATTTAGCAACCCATTGCTCACTTAGACCCAGATATAAACAGTATAAAGCAAATTTCATACCTATTAAATAAGTTTTTTCGCTAGCTGGTGGTACCTCTGATGTTCCGTCAAAATGCGTTTGAGATGAGATACTTGCAGACTCGTGTGGGCAAAATTCAAAGGAGCGCAATGTGCTTGCCAGCAATTTTATTTGCGCTGGCGCTCGTATTTGGCGGCTCCGCTGCGGCGGAGGGCGACAAATCATGCCCCGACAAAGTCTGCGTTACCTCGGCGCGGATGGGGCCGACTGCAAAATCAATCGATGCCGAAAATCTTGGCGTAGGTCCTGTTACACTAACACTCAAATTGACTCGGCTGCACAACGCGAAAGCGCTTAAAAGCGGGCCTCAAACGCTCGTGCTCAAACCAAAGCGCCATCTTCGGATTAATGAAATCTACGCGAGAGATTCTCGGGATAAATGGACTTTCGCCTATTCTTTTTTTTGGCGTTATGGAGCGAGGAACGCTTCGCATGACGACAGCCAGACTTATCTTCTGCCGTATGAGGATGGAAGCAAGTATCCGATGATCCAGGGTCCGGGCGGGAAGTACAGCCATGTAGGTGAGAGAGCCTATGATTTTTCAATGCCTGAGGGGACGAGAGTCTATGCTGCACGGGCGGGCAAAGTTATAGCGGTCAGGGACAACTCAAAAATTGGCGGGCCCAGCAGAAAATTCGAAAACGATGCGAACTATGTCTATATTTTACATACGGACGGCACTGTTGGCCGTTACCTGCATTTGAAATTTGGCGGCGCATTGGCGAAACTTGGAGATGAAGTTAAAGCAGGCGAACCAATCGGACTATCGGGTAGTACAGGCTTTGCGAGCAGGCCGCATCTGCACTTTGAAGTCTGTACCCCAATCGATGGTGAACGCAGTAAGACTTTTAACCTATGGTTCGCAACCAAGCGCGCCGGGCGGACGTATTTAGCGGAAGGCGGCAGGTACACGGCAAAACATTAGTAAGTGGACTTTGAATACGACTGACGAAACCTTTGCACCGCTGTTAGAGTTTGCGCTTCTGCTGCGAACACCGATGCTCCCGTCCGCGGATGTAATTAACAAATATCTCCTCGACCACTTTCCCGGCAGTCCTTCGGTTGCTGAACAGTCTGGCGGCGATGCTGTGCTGGATTTGTTGTATGACGAAAACAAGCCGGTGCAGCTGGAACTCCTTGGTGAAACTTATAACTCAGACGAGCTGGACCCAGTTTGTGAGCATGCTTGGTGGTGGCCTGAAGCAGGTGAAGCTGTGAGCCAGCACAATAGTGTGCTGTTGATCCGAATGAACGCCGAAGGCTGCGACATTGTCGAAGCGATGGTGCTGCTAACAATTTTAACTTCTGCGGTAGCATCCTTAGTAGATACGGCTGCGATCTATTGGGCAGATGGTGCGCTGATTAACTCGACCGACTATTTCACCCAGGAAGTTGCCCGCGCCCGCAGCTCTCAGCCTCCGATCCCGCTTACGCTGTGGATTTCCCTGTTCTTAGGCGAAGTGACTCCGGGGAAGCTGACCCTGTCAACAATCGGCATGTCAGTCTTCGGCTATCCGGAGTTAGAAGTTGTTGATGCCGACTGTGAGGTGGATCAAATTCTCCAAGTCTCACATTCTGTTGCATTACATATGCTCGAAACGGATATCGTGCACGAGGATGGCGAAACACTCGAACTTGCGTCGGGGCGCAAAGTCTCGATTCACCGTGCTCTATCGATTTTTAATGACGAGGACCCAGTGCTTCGCTTAGAGATAAGCTAGTAAAACCGCCCTCACTAGGGAGCAGAATCGCAATGCTAAAAGAATTGAAATCGCTCGAAACCTACGAAATATGCCCTGAGCGAGGATTTCTTCCTTCAACAGATCCGCTGCAAAAACTGCCAGATGCATTTGCTGCGTGGGAACAGGCGGCCGGAGAACTTCCGAAGCTGCTCGTTAGCGACCGCATTCGCAGCTTGCTTGAGCGTTTACCGCTGCTTGACCCAAGCGCCCTTAGCACCAAAGCGCAGAAAGAACGCGCGATGATGCTGCTTTCCTATTTGGGTCATGCATATGTCTGGGGTGAGAGTGCCCCGCTCGAGGAGCTGCCCGAAGTTATTGCTGTGCCTTGGCACAAGGTAGCAGGAGAGCTGGGTAGACCGCCCGTACTGTCGTATGCCTCATATGCGCTCTCAAACTGGCGAAGGCTCGACAGTGATGGACCAATTGCCTGCGGAAACATCGCGCTGCTGCAAAACTTCCTAGGCGGCATCGACGAAGAGTGGTTTATTTTGATTCATGTCGATATTGAGCGGCAAGCTGCCCCAGCGATTGCGACAATCCCTGGTGCACTAAAGGCTGCCCAAGCTGGCGACGAACAAGGAACAAGTGCTGCACTCAAACTAGTCGGCGATTCGCTAGATGCGATGAACCGCGTGATGGATCGCATGCCGCTGCACTGTGATCCCTACTGTTACTACAATCGGGTTAGACCTTACATTCACGGTTGGAGGGACAATCCGGCACTTCCAGCGGGGCTCAAATACGCGGGTGTCGGAGAATACGGCGGTAAGCCCCAGTTCTTCCGAGGCGAAACCGGTGCACAAAGTGCGATTGTACCAGCGCTGGATGCGCTGCTGGGTGTGGGGCATAAAGACGATCCTTTGCTGCACTATCTTCGGGAAATGCGAGATTACATGCCGCCGGCCCACCGCAGTTTTATTGAAGATATCGAGGCAGTCGGTTCGCTTCGGGATTTTGCAGCCAGGGCCGCGAAGGGCAATGCTGAATTAAGGGATAATTACAATCGCTGCGTTACGCTGCTTGGAAAGTTTCGCACTACGCATCTCGACTACGCCAGCTCTTACATCGATAAGCAGAAGCAGACTTCAGCCAATAATCCTACAAAGGTTGGAACAGGTGGAACACCATTTATGGTGTATTTAAAGAAGCACAGAGACGAGACTGACAGCTTTTTAATCGGCTAGTCTGAGTGCTTTTTGTTGAAAGCGGCCATCTTCTTGGTCGTTTCGGCGCTCAACAAGTGCTCTGTCTTGCACGCGTCAATTTCGGCGATTTTGGGGTCGACCCCCAATACGTCTCTGAAAAATTTCTGAAGGACGCTGCGTCGTTCAAGAATTGCTTCTGCAAGGCGATGGCCTTCGTCGGATAGTTTAACGAATCTGTTTTCGTCTTCAACGACAAAGCCTTTTGCTTTCAAGCTTTTTAGATTCGTCGACGCACTTCCGGTCGTGATATCCAGCTCCTTGGCCACATCAGTTACCCGGGCGTAGCCTCGATGACCGACAAGCTCGTGGATCGCGAGCAGGTGGTGTGCGGCGCTATGAGTGATCGGATTCTCGCTGAACTCCTTCCAAGTATCCATGATGCTCATGTCGTGCTCTCCTGGGTGGTGGTAATCTGATGAATTTGATGAACCTTAGCATACTTTGGCATGCTCTGCCAATGCTTGCCAGGAAGAGCATGTGTTATGATTAAAAAACAATGTAATTATAACTAAGTGTTTGATAATGCAGTTGTTTTGCGAGCTGTGAGTATTTGCGACTTGAGCTGCAATACAGCTCGTGCTCTTCTAGGAAAAATACTTTAAGTTGCATGCAGTGAGTGATTGCGGCTGCCCGAAGAGCCGCCTCGTCTGGGGAGAAATCGAAGTGAAAGCAGTTCTAAAGATGACAGTGCGCGGCCTGGGAACAGCGCTAATCATTGCTGCCGCAGCAGCGTCGGCTTCAGCTGAGGACAATCAACCAACTCGGGATCGCGACGGAAAGCCATACCGGATTGACGGAGAAAGCGGCTTTAGAATTAAAGACCACATCGCTGATTTAGAAGTTCAGGTCGACGACCTGAAGCGCCAGGTAGTTGCGCTTGAGAATGAACTGAGCGCCAAACAGGACGTAATAGATCGCGTGTCTGGTGGAGGCTCGCTTAAGCCTGCGCTACAGGAGCAAAATATTAAAACTTCTTCTGCGGTTCGAAGAACGTCTGACACAGCAGTCGACGGTTCCTGCCGAACAATTGTCGTGCCGCTAAATAAGCGCATTGATAGGCTCGAAGAGGATCTGCGCTTGGCCAGACAGACTCCGGGTTCTGCCACGGCTGTAAATACATCACGTTCAACCGGCGCATCTGGTGAGATTGTGGCGTGTCGCGCAGAGAGGGATAATCTCCAAACTCAAGTAACCCGACTTCAAACTGCCCTGATGGATTCTCCGAGCAAGGAATCTTATGCGCTTGAGCAGCAGAAGCGAGCTAAGCAAGCCCAGGAGCTTGGCGGCCTTCAGTCGACGCTGGAAACTCAGGAGCAGCAGCTAGATCAGTCTCAGCAAACAATTGCAGCGCTTAAGTCCGAAGTCGCACAGTACAAGCAAAAGTTTGAGGCGGAAGCTAAGGAGAATAAGAGTCTGCAAATGCAGCTTGCCAGCGCAAACAACGCAGCGTCCAGTGCTCCTAGTGCTCGCGCTCGAGCTAAGGCCGCTCCGGTGCGGGCAGTCGCATCAGATAGCGCTTCGAGCGTAAACGCTCAGGCCCTGAATCAAGCCAAATCGCGCCTTAATACTCAGCTTGCTTCAATTCAGCGCTTGATCGGATCGCGCAAGGATAAGCTGGATGCTGTTAAGCACTCAGGTCGAGGTGTGTCGGTCGGCATTAGTCCGCTTAAAACTAGGAACAATCAATCACTCGATGCTCTGCGTTTAAAGGTGCGCAGAATGCAGTTTCCTGAGCAAGAGTTTCAAATCAGCACAGGGCTGAAAGAGATCGAGAAAGTGCTTGAGTCAGACATTCAGGTTTTGAGTCGGCTTGCGCGATAAGGCCAGCATCACGCCCGTATAGAAGAACGCGATCATCCGGACTTCTCCGTCGCCGAAGTTGTATTCGACCATTCCGGCCACTTGCCAGCCCAGGACTGCCGAAGACATGCCCAAGACGAGCATTGCGGCCCAGCGTGTTTGGCGGTCTGAGCTTGATTTTGCGCTGCGCCAGACTCTGGGGCCAAAGCTGATTAAGGCCAACATCCACCACGCAAACACCATCATTCCGAGCCAGCCCGTTTCAACCGCAACGTTAATTAGGTTGTTGTGCATGTGGCGATGGAGCGTCGGTAAGCTGGGATCAAGCTCACGCATTACGCTCGCATTGTCGGGCCCGAGGCCAAGCGGGTACCGCTGCGCAAGCTCGATTCCAATTTCCCACATTTCCAGTCTGCCGCCTTCAATCGCAAAATGGTCGGCGGTGTGAGCAAAGCGATCACGAACGGGTCCAATAAAGGCAATCACGCAGATCGAAACGACTACAGTCCAAAGCGCAATTCGCCGCGAAGCCATGATTCCTAGAAAAAAGAGAGCTGCCGCGACGCCGATCCACGGACCGCGCTTTAAATTTACGATAAGCGTGCCGATGAATATGCCAAAAGCAGCCGAATAGAAGAGTGTCCATAAATTGAGTCGGCACATGTTGGCAGGACTGCGCATAAGGCGCCGGACCGAGAAATACAGCAGCACTGCTACTGCGGCAATCAGCAGAACTAAAGCAGCACCAACGGCAATTCCAGGCACCATTTTGCTCTGAAGGGTAAAAAACTCCGGCCAAACCGCAAGCAAATAGCTAGAAGTAGCGGCGAATACCGCACATAGCAGTACTGCGACAGAGCGTTTGCCGCGGCTTTGCGCCGCACCGAGGTAGAGCAGCGCAACGACCAGGGGCACGATCAGTACTAATTGACCAGACTCTGTAACAGGCCCGGGGGGGCGTGGCCGCAGTTCATGTCCGGCCAGTTCAGAGCCAATTGTGTGTGCTGAGGCAAGTAGTTGTCCCAAGACGAGAGCGAAGACGTAAGAAAAGGTTTTGAAGATTATGACCGAGCGGCTGTTGCGGTGAGCAGTCAGCATCGAATACACAGCAAGCGGCATTACGATATAGGTCGTAGTGCTCATTATCTCTTGAAGTGCGTGAAGCGGCTTGATGCCGATGAGGGCTGCCAAGTAGGCGATAAAAAGCCAAACGAACATTGGTGTCAGGACAGACTTTGCTTCGTGCGAGATCTGGATGTCTTTGGGGTTGGTGAGAGCGAACGCAAGCCAGTACAGAACTAGCAGCACAACGCATGTCTGCGAGACGCCGATAGAAACGTTTACGAATAGGCAGAACAGCACACCGAGCACATGCGCATTGCTGCAAAAGCGTTCTGCTGTGAGCAAAGGCAGAACCCTTTTTTTGACTACTCCAGGGGTAATCGCCATGCTGCGCTGCAGATTTGAGCTGAGAGCTGTATTTTCCATAGTAACACGCCGAGATATTACTGTAGGATAAGTGCTGCGTCGAGTTAACTGCGGCAGCATTTCGCAAAATCCAGCGTTGTTGTATGCAGGAAATTATGCCGGTCCCCCATCTCCGATTTTTCGTTTGTCTATTGCTGTTTACTTGCTTGAGCGGAGCGAGTGCTGCCCAGGCCCAGGGTCGAAGCTGGGAAATGATGGACGAGCTCGATATGGCAGAAGAGCAGCACAATCCGACCATTCGGCCGGAACAGGAGCCTGCCGAAATGATTGATGCAGCTCCAGCGGAGCAGCCTGGGGAAAGCAAGCGCAGCGTTGCTGTTGCACACGGAATGCGCAAGCGCGATGTGCAGCGGCAGTTTGGGGATCCTGATTCCAAGAAACGCGATCAGCAGGCCAGCATTGAGCGCTGGTACTACGGCGATTCGTCAATCATTTTTAACGACGGAGTAGTGTCTGCCTGGGTCGATAACGGAGATTTGTCAGTGAGAAGTCTCGTTCCCAAGCGCAAGCGCCGCGCGTTTGAGCGTGACGAGGAATTTGCACTCGAAGGCTGGAAGAAGATTTGGAAAAAGGAAGATAACGTCAAGGTGGACACACGTGAAGATGTGCTCAACGATCTCGTCTCTGAATCAGATGAGGAAAAGTAGAACTGCGCTGAATACTATTCTTCTTTCAAAAAGAAGTCGTCGTCTGCGACGCCAGGTCCGTTGACAGTCGGCAGCCTGCCGGTATCCGTAACTTTGGGCAGCTGTCCGAAAAAGTCTTCTTTTAGATGATCGTCCACGAAGAGATCGTCTGCTCCTTCAAGAGCCGAGTCTCCGGGAGTTCGCGTGGTGTCAGCAAAGTCATCTAACGACTTGTTTTCGATTTCGCCGTCATGATCTGCCTGCTGTGCCGTTAGGATTTGGGCTTCTACTGTGTCGAGGAATGTTCGAACACACTTTTTAAGAATCGCAGGCATCTTAAGGAGGTCGCTTTCATCGGTAATCGAAAGCCGTTCGCGCTGCTCAATCGTGCAGTAAATAAGTTCAATAATCGCCTGGCCCTTGCGATCGTGAGCCATTACCTGAAAAAAAGGATAGTCAGATTTTTGGCTGAAGCGCTCGCGCAGATTAATTGTGATCCGCGGCCAGCCCTGCCAGTCATCAACGTCCATATCAAATTTAAAACGATCACCAAGGTCGATTCGAGCAACTTTCGCCAGTGACTTGCGGATGCTCATCAGGGCTTTAAGCAGTGCTTGTTGTCGCAGTTGTGCCGCTTGCTCGGCGATATTCTGCGCAGCTTCCTTTTCGACTTTCTTTTTCTGAAATCTGATTTCGAACGCGCCGACGGTGGCACTTAAATCAGTCAGAGATTGGGGGCTATGTTCTTCAGTGCCGTCCTTTTCTACATCCATAACAACCTGGTACAGCTATCAGCATCCTTTACGTGCACAACGTAGCCATTAGAAGAATTCTCTCTGGCCGACCCTTGCTCGATCCGCACGCACCCGTACGTGTGGATACTTTTGTCTCTCCATAAAGGTATCGGCGACTTGGCCCAGTGCCTTAAGATGCTGCGACGCTAAAAAATGATGAACCGTGCATTCCGCTAAGCGGCTGTATTCTCAATGCTTATTAGTGGATTCCTGGGTCTGCAGCAGTGAATGAGACGCTAAAAACCGCGCAGCACCGGCTGCGGCCAGCGGAGGAACTAAAAAACCAGCGAAGGGGACCATGCTGAGGGCAAGAAATGGAGCGCCGAAACATGTGAAAGTGACAGCGTTTCCGAGCGCCAGTTTCAGTCTTCGAAGTAGAGGAACTTTATAGAGGTCGAGCACAATGTCGCAGCTTTGAAAGGCAAGCAGCCAGGCGCTTAAGATAAAGCACAGCGGAGCTAGAACCGGTATGAAACCGCCAACAAAAATCAACACAGCCAGCGGTATGATCCAAAACAGCTTTGTTCCCTCGACAAAAATGGTGCGCCCAATCTCACCAGCGACAGAGCTGTCGGCCGGAGGAGCTGCGGCTCCCAATCCGCTGAGTACATGCCGGGCTATTCCGGTTTGGAACAGCCCGGTCGCTGCAAATACAACCACCACGCTGATCAGGGAGGATGCGGCGATTAGCCCGAGGGTAACCATCGTCCAGATCAGCCAGTACGTCACGTGGCTCCAGAATCCGACGGGGGCGGATGTAAACACATTCATCAGCGGCGCATGAGAATACAGAGCTCCGGCTGCAGTAAGCAGGTAAACTAGCAGTCCTAGGGCCCATGGCTTCGCAGCTAGTTTCCTTACTTCGCGGTCCCTCAAGCACGAGCTAATGCCGAACAGGGCAGACTGAACCGCTTCGATAATGGTCATTGACTTTGTGGGGTGTAATTGAGATTTGGCGAAAGCCAGCGCTCAGCCTCTTCGAGCGTAATTCCTTTGCGCTTGGCGTAATCGCTCACTTGATCTTGGCCGATCTTACCGACGCTGAAATACTTCGCGTTAGGGCTCGCAAAATACAGTCCGCTGACAGACGCAGCCGGATACATTGCAAAATTCTCAGTCAGAGAAACGCCAATCGTGTCCTCGACCTCAAGCAGTCTAAATAGAGTCGTTTTCTCCGTATGGTCAGGGCAGGCGGGGTAGCCCGAAGCCGGACGGATGCCGCGGTACTTTTCGCGAATGATCTCCTGGGTAGTAAGCATTTCGCCAGGGGCATATCCCCAAAAACCGGTGCGAACATCAAAATGCAGGCACTCGGCGTAAGCTTCAGCTAGGCGATCGGCGAGTGCTTTGATCATAATGCTGCGGTAGTCGTCGTGAGCGTCTTCAAATGCCTCGACGTGTTTTTCAATGCCGATTCCGGCAGTCACGCAGAATGCTCCAATGTAGTCTATTCTGCCGCTTTCCTTAGGCGCGATAAAGTCTGCGAGCGCCGTGTTGTTCATGCCTGAGCGTTTCTTTGCCTGTTGGCGCAGCGAGTGAAAGACTGCGATTGTTTTGGAGCGCTGTTCGTCTGAGTAAACTTCAATGTCGTCATCGCCTAGGCGGTTCGCTGGGAATAGCCCGATAACAGCTTTTGTGCGCAGCATTTTCTTAGTGACGATTTGATCGAGGAGCTCGTTTGCGTCATCGAACAGTTCGCGTGCCTGTTTGCCGATGTGCGGGGAAGTTAGGATCTCCGGAAATTTACCTTTAAGCTCCCACGACATGAAAAACGGAGTCCAGTCGATAAACTGCTTAATCGTTTCGAGCGAAAAATCTTCGAAAGTATGCAGTCCGAGTTTGTGCGGCCGGTCAATGACGGCGCGCTTCCAGTCGATCTTAACTTTATTTTTCCGCGCCTCTTCAATGTTTATGTAGTCCTTCAGAGAAGCGCGCTGCCGATGCTCTTCGCGCATACGTTCGTAGTCTTCAGACGTTCGCTTCAGCAGCTTCGAGCGTTCACCATTTTGCGAAAGAAGCTCCGAGACGACAGGGACGCTTTTTGATGCATCCAGCACGTGAATGACCGGGTGAGTGTAAACGGGGTCAATTTTTATAGCTGTGTGTTTGCGCGACGTTGTGGCGCCGCCGATTAGCAGCGGGATATCGAAATCTTGCTTCTCCATTTGCTTGGCGACGTGAACCATCTCGTCAAGTGAAGGCGTGATCAGTCCGCTGAGGCCGATAACATCAACGTCTTGCCTTTTGGCTTCCTCGAGGATCTTGTCACAGGAAACCATCACGCCAAGGTCAATGACTTCGTAATTGTTGCAGGAGAGTACTACGCCGACGATGTTCTTCCCGATGTCATGCACGTCACCTTTTACAGTGGCGAGCAAAATCCTTCCCGCCTTTTTAGCTACCGCGCCTTCGCGCTGCTCGGCTTCCAGATAAGGAAGCAGGTAGGCAACCGAACGCTTCATAACGCGAGCGCTCTTAACTACCTGTGGCAGAAACATTTTGCCTGCGCCGAATAAGTCACCGACGATGTTCATGCCGTCCATTAGCGGACCTTCGATGATTTTTAGCGGAGAGCCGTACTTTTGACGGGCTTCTTCAGTGTCTTCTTCGATGTGGGCGATGATGCCCTTTACCAGCGCGTGCGACAGGCGGCCTTCCACCGAGAGACTGCGCCAATCTTCGGCCTGCGAGGTGGAGGTGCTCCCGGAGTCTCGTACCTTCTCTGCAAAAGTAATTAGACGCTCCGTTGCGTCTGACCGGCGATTAAGTAGCACGTCTTCGACATGCTCAAGCAAATCTTTCGGAATATCTTCGTAAACGGCAAGTTGTCCGGCATTGACGATTCCCATGTCCATTCCGGCCTGAATTGCATGGTAGAGAAACGCCGAATGCATTGCTTCACGGACTGCGTCGTTGCCGCGAAAGGAAAAAGAAATATTGCTTACGCCGCCGCTAACCATTGCGTGGGGCAGGTTGCGTTTGATCCAACGCGTGGCTTCAATAAAGTCCACTGCATAATTGTTGTGTTCTTCGATGCCGGTGCCGACCGTGAGAATGTTTGGGTCGAAAATAATATCGTAGGGTGGGAAGCCGACTTCCTTCGTCAGGATATTATATGCGCGCTGGCAGATTTCTTTTCTGCGCTCAAGTGAATCGGCCTGGCCTTTCTCATCGAATGCCATAACGATAACAGCGGCGCCGAAGCGCATAATCTCACGCGCGTGCTGCTTGAAAACATCTTCGCCTTCTTTGAGGCTGATTGAGTTGACGACGCCTTTTCCCTGCAGGCACTTCAGGCCTTCAAGAATTACAGTCCATTTCGAGGAGTCAACCATAACTGGAACGCGCGCAATATCGGGCTCGGCGGCCAGCAGGTTTAGGAACTTGCGCATCTCCTTCTCGGAATCCAACAGACCTTCGTCAAAGTTGACGTCAATAATCTGAGCGCCGTTTTCCACTTGTTCGCTGGCAACGGCTAATGCGCGTTCGTAGTTGGCGTTTTTGATCAGCTTCTCGAACTTTTTGGAGCCGGTTACGTTTGTGCGTTCGCCGACGTTGATGAAGTTAGTAGTCGGAGTTACTACCAGAGGTTCGAGCCCACTGAGCATCAGGGTTTCGCGAGGGCGGGCGGGGCGGCGCGGATCGTAGCGCCTGGCGCGCTCGACAAGCTCTGCAATATGTTCAGGAGTAGTGCCGCAGCAGCCGCCAACTAGATTGACGATGCCTTCACTCATCATATCTTCCAGGGAATCGGCAAAGCTTCGCGGGCTTTCGTCGTATTCGCCGAATTCGTTAGGCAGACCTGCGTTGGGGTGGGCGCTGACGAAAATATTCGAAAAACGAGACATCTCAGCAACGAATGGTTTCAATTGCTTTGCACCAAGGGCGCAGTTAAGGCCGATGCTCAGAAGATTCGGTGCATGTGCCACCGAGAGGTAAAACGCCTCGTTGGTTTGTCCGGAAAGTGTTCGTCCGCTGGCGTCAGTAATTGTGCCGGAAATCATTACGGGAAGTGACTTGCCGGTATCGCAGAAGTACTTATCAGCTGCGTAAATAGCCGCCTTAGCATTAAGCGTATCAAAGATTGTTTCAATCAGCAGGATGTCGGCACCGCCGTCAGACAAGCCGCGAATTTGTTCGTAGTAAGCGGCGACAAGCTTGTCAAAAGTTACGGCGCGAAAAGACGGATCGTTTACGTCGGGAGACAGAGAGCTGGTTTGGTTTGTCGGACCGAGAGGGCCGGCGACGAATCGCGGATGCTGAGGATCCCGTTTGGTGTATTCCGTAGTAAGGCGTTTTGCGATTGAAGCAGCTTCAAAATTCAGTTCGTAGACTAGATCCTGAAGGTGGTAGTCGGCCTGGGAGATGGAAGTCGAATTGAAGGTGTTTGTCTCGACGATATCCACGCCCGTATCAAGAAATTTCCGATGTATCTCCTCAACGATGGCGGGCTGGGTTAGGACAAGTAGGTCGTTATTGCCCTTGAGTGAGTGCTCAAAATTCTTAAAGCGCTCACCACGAAAATCCTCTTCTTCGAGATGATATGTCTGGATGCTTGTGCCCCAGGCGGCGTGCAGCACCAAGATTCGCTTTCTAAGGAGTGATTGAAGTTCAGTTAACAGCATTCTCAAACGACCAGCAGGTTCAACACAGTCCAGCAGAGGGGGCTAAGATACTTAATAATAGCTCGCAAGTATATACTTTATGGGCTCTGAGAGCCTCAGGGTTGGAAGGATTTAAGCAGAGCTTTCTCGAGCAGGTGTGCGTCGTCTGGGCTGCACAAGCGCGGTGACTGCCGCCCATAATAAACGCGGCGGGCTTTTTCCAGCTCCATCCGCAGCGCTTTCTTTCTCGGCGGCTTTACTAGAAAACCCGTTGCGCCCGCCTTGATGCATTCAACCAAATTCTCCGCTGTGGAGTACGCGGTCAGGACAATCACCGGCAAGTGATGCAGCACCTCGTCGCGCCGAATATGGCGAATCATATCTGCCCCAGACATTTCGGGCATATTCATATCCGTTACGATGCAGCTAAATGCACCGGGCCGCTTTTCGAGAAGTTCTAGAGCCAGCTTGGCGCTGCTTACATCTTCGACCTTGGAGTAGCCCATTGCCTCGATATACGAGCGTATGATTTCTCGCGGAGAGTCCAGGTCTTCTACCAGCAGGATCGGAAAATCAGACGTCGTCGGCTCCGACAAATTTAAATTGTCGATACCCTTTTTGATTGCTGGTAGCGCCTTGGAACCAGAGAAGACAAGTGCTCCGAGCAGAGTGGCGTCCCACTGGAACGGAACATCTTTGTAGATGTCGAACACGCCGATAATCATCAGCTCGTTATACTTCCAGCCGATTGAGAGCAAGTTTAAGGCGACGCGTTCACCTAGATTGGCATCGACAAGCATAAAATGAAATTCGCTCATCGAGAGCCACTCCCTAGCGCTCGCTGCGCTAGTGACTACTCTGACGCGTGCGCCGACATCGCGTGCGGCGCTTTCAACCTGCTGTGACGCGCTGGGGTCAGCGCTGACTATAAGTATTGAAGCCACGATGCATTTGGGAGAATTTAGCCAAACCTTGTTGAAGCTTAGCACAGCGAGTTTTGCCGCGCCCCCTCCTTATTTACCTGCCAATGCCGTCTCAACGACGTAGCGCCGAGGATTATAAGTAATATCCATTGCATCGACTTCCGTGCTTACCGACTTGATATCAGCTAGTTGCTCGGGATTGGCCTCTTGAATCAGATCTACCGCCTGCGTAACTGCCTGTTCGATGTCAGCCGGTACGGAGGCATCATCCCCACCGTCGGAAGTGACGGCAAGCCCCGCATAGACCAGGTGGATCAGCAGTTTATCACCCGCAGTTGACGCACCAACCAGGCGCAGTGGCGTGCGATTTTCCAGAAGGTACCTGCTGCGCTGAACGGCTGTTACCTGTGGGTTGTGAGTTACGCTGGGCAGCCAGAGAAGAAGTGCAAAGACTGCGCCGACTGTCGCAGGAAGCAGCACTGAGCGGCTGATTGGTCTCGGCTTGGCGTCGTATGCAAATTCACCGCTGCCTCTGACAACTATAGTGCTGCAAAACACATCGTGCAGCGCGCGTCGATCGCTTCTGAAAATCACGCTTACACAATTTGCGAAGAGCAGAAACATCACAAATAGCATGTGCAGTTCAAGCAGCTTCGGTGATGCCACTAGAGCACTGCTGCGGTAAATCATAGTCGGTGTTTCTGCACCTAAGATTATCGCGCCGTAAGCCAGAAAGAACCGCCAGAAGCCTTCCGAGAAATTTGGATACAATCTGTCGTCTTTGCAGGATACCACTCTTAAGCCAAAGGTGCGTTTGCCGAGAGTCTGTCCTTCAAGGACGGAGCTGTTTCCTGAAGAGAAATACAGCGCCATCACGAAAAAAGTTATCAGGTAAGCCGCGTCGCTATACGCAGAGAGCTTTCCGACCAAAAGAGTCGCAGCTGCAACAACCAGATAATCAATCAACATCGCCAATACTCGCGCAGGGATGCCCGCGATTCGCGCGCGTTCCGGCGTCGGTTGGTCGTTAGCAGAATTTACTGTTGTATTATCCACTCGAGGAGTCCTGAAATCTCTTGTAGAGGTCACTGATGGAGTAGACTATCCATTCTGACATTCGAAGCAAGTGGTAGCCTGCGTAGACGTATGCCGTGGTTCCTCCAACCAGCCAAATCATACACAGCAAGAACCACATCAGATTTACCCCAAATATAAATGCATAAGTGGGTTTAACTCCGCCAAAGATTCGCTGGAGGTCGGATTGGTGTGGGTGGAGATCCTGATAGGCAGTAACAAGGTCACATGCGAGCGCCGCTCCCAGTAGGCAGGCAAAACCATTTGGCGCATAAGCTTCTAAAATAAGTGCGGCAATTAGGGCCGGAAGCGAGAACAGCGGGAAGCAATAAGGGGCGAGGATGATGAACGGTATAAATCGAGTCGTCTCCCGATACATCTCATAGCTTACGTGTCCGATGTCGCGGTAGACTCTTAGTTCTGTCAACTTGTTGCCGGTAAGGATTACGACCGCAGCGTGTTTGAGTTCGTGAATCAAAGTTTTTAAGGTCACCAAGCCAGAGCCGGTGAAGATTCCGCAGGAAAAGACAAACCCGTAAAGAAACATTAACCAGGGTTTGGGTCGCCATATTCCCAGGCTGAACAGTGATACCAGCGTGACAAGCGTGCTCAGACTAATGATAATAGTAACTGGAATAGCGATGTAGAACGCCAGGCTGCCGCTCTTTTTTGAAACATCAATTTCTGGCTGTTCGTATTTCTTACGCTTAAACAGGGCCATGGCACATCAAGAATCCAATTTGTCGAGCGTCAGCGAAGCGTATTCGCTTATTTGCAGGGATTCGACTAAGGCCCGAGGTTCTGTAGTTCTGTTTCATGGACTAACCGGAACCCCAGCCGAAATGCGCGGTCTTGCCACCTCTCTGCATAATATGAACTTTAACGTTATCGTGCCACGCCTTTCTGGTCACGGCGAAACTATCGAAGCTCTAAGAACTGTATCGGCACAAGTTTGGAGAGACGAAGCTCGGCGCGCAGCCGATGAAGCTGCGGCTTTAGGCGGGCCGCTGAGCTTTGCCGGTCTTTCGTTTGGCGGTTTGCTCGCGCTTGATGCAGCGGCTGCTTTTCCGCGGTGTGCATCTCTTGTCCTGATGTCTGTTCCGACTTTTCTGGAGCCGTGCGGGCGAGAATTTTGGCTTAGAGTGCTTTCGTATCTTCCGGACGTCGCAGTGGATCGTCTGTGGCTTAAGAATAAAACAAAGCGCCGCGAAGGTTACTTGGCGCTAGCGCACCATGCATATTCTAAGCACTCGGTTGGCGCAGCGGTGAGGTTGGTTCAAATCAGGCGCAGCGTTTTCAAAACCCTCGGGCGACTGCGCTGCCCAGTGTTAATTTTTCAAGATCCACTCGATCACCATCTTCCGCCGACGGCGTCATTGGTGCTGCAGGATTATCTAGTTAACAGCGACTCGACATTGTGCTGCGTGCCAGATGGTCAGCACGAACTTCTGCTGGGACACAAACATCAGTTTGTAATAGAAAGAAGCAGTCAGTTTATCGATGCCAATTCAGTCGATTAGAGCGACCCGCAGTCCTAAAGCTATCAATATTCCCCCGAACACGCGATCGATCGTATGGCCTGTTGCAGTTAGCAGGCGCTGAACCAGCGGGTGCTGGACAAAGAGCACCAGCAGCGACCAATAAACGATGCCCCACACGACAAAGACGAGTCCATATACAGCCTGGTGCTCGAGCGGCGTATTGGGGTCGATCATCTGAGTGAACACACTTAGGAAAAACAAGGTTGCCTTTGGGTTAAGAAGATTGCAGGTCAGTCCTTCAATGAAGCCTTGAAGGGGAACATCACGCCGCTCTTTGGGGGTGTTGTCAGGCACAACGCTCACGGTCTTAGAACGCAAGCTCTTCCAGCCGATGTAAATCAGATAGGCCGCGCCGGCGTAGCGGATCGTGTTAAAAAGTAGGACGCTCTTTGTGATAATTAGCCCGATGCCCAATACGCAGTAGGTTACGTGGACAGCAATGCCAACGGTGATTCCAGCTGCGGTGGCAATAGCGGCGCGTCTGCTGTATGCGGAAGCGTTTCTGAGAATCAGAAAGAAATCGGGTCCGGGACTCATCATCCCAAGCAATCCCACGACGGTTAGCAGTAGTATTGTTTCCAGCACAATAAATCTCCCCGGTTCCGCTATTTAAGCGTAGCTTTTGACGCACTCCGAGAATGATTAATTCTCACGATATTTTCAAGCCCGGCAGGGGCAGACCTGATTCTGAAAAATGGCGCTTAGTTTCGGGAGCGACATGCTCAAGACCCATGCTCAGGGACTTGCCGGTGATGGACAGAGCAGCTCCTACATCTTTCGATTTGCCGGAGATAAGCGGCTCAAACATCGTAAATAGTGCGGTGCAGTCTTCTACTGCGGCATCGAGCAATTCGTTAACGGTAGCAGTGATTGTAGCCTGGTCGATAGGGTTGTGAAACTCTAGTCGTTGTTCGAAGAACTTGTTTGGTTTGCGTCTAGAGTAGGAACACAGAGCGTCGTATTCGTTTAACATTCCGAAAGTCAGCGTATTGAGCTGACGCATGACAAAGCCGACTGGAGCTGAAAAGAATAGTTCCTGAAGTTTTGCCATGTGCCAAAAGCTGCGCTCCCATCGGTCATCCAGGTTGGAGTCGCTCTCAGGTTCTCGCACATTCTCAGGAACGAAGTCGGTGTTGCAATTGGCTTCAAGCAGCTCAGTGATTCGCGGGAAAGTATTGTCGAGAGAATTCAGGACTGCAGATATCTTACCTTTGTTCCATGTCTCGATGTACTGGTGAAACCAGGAGTCGAGGTAGACCTCGAGCAAGCGATGTCGAGCCCGAGCCTTTGTTCGCTGTTTTGGGTCGGGATCGTAGTAGTCTCCGGTAAAGTAAAACACCAAGGGATGAAAGACGACGTCGGCGGCATAATGGCTGACCATTCCGAGCAAGAAGGCCCAGAGGGCTCCCCGTTCGGAATCAGGGCTGTGCAAAATATCAGCTGCCATCGTGCGAATCGGTTCGAAGGTGTCTTGTCCGAATCTGCCGTGAATTGCTTCTGCAATCTGGCTGAAAGCATGATCCGCGCCTAAGCGGTAGTAGTAGGGAGCATCGTGGGCAATTGCGCCTAGGTAGGCTGCGGATCTATGGGTCTTTAGAGCGGTGGCGGCGGCAGTTGCATCCGATTCGGATAGGCGCTCTGTGCAGCGTTCAAGAACCAGCCAGTGAACAATTTCTCGGGGCATCAGTCTAGTATAATATGCGGTGAGACTGACCACCAGGGGCTGCGTCAAATGTATAAGATTTATTTACTGGTTCTGCTGTTTGGGGCGGCTTCTTGCGGCTCTGGCAGCACCGGCGGCGCTAAGCTGGGTGAGTCTTGCGCCGGTCCTTCAGCGGTTCAGTGTGCTTCCAGCTTGTTTTGCAGCTTCCCTCAGGGTGACTGCGGAGAAACAGGTGCGTCAGGTTTTTGCAAGGAAGTGCCTGAAGCTTGCGCCGAAGTGTACCAACCAGTCTGCGGCTGCTCCGGACAGACTCACTCTAATTCATGTTTTGCTGATATGAACCGCGCTTCGCTTCGTTCAGACGGCGAATGCCCAGCGACTTAGACCGCTAACCCTGAAGTAACTGGAGCGCAAGGGCGGGGAGCTGATTGGCCTGGCTAAGGATCGCTGCGCCCGCCTGCTGCAAGATGCTGCTGCGTAGCAAGTTTGAAGATTCCGTTGCGACGTCAACGTCTCGAATCCGGCTTGCTGCGTCTTCGTAATTTGTGCGGCTCGTTTCTAAAGTGCTGGCTGCGACTGCGAGTCGGCTTTGGAAGGCACCGATTGCACCAATTTCGCTGCTAATGCGAGTTAAGGCGTCATCTAGCATGTTCATTGCGGCGCGTGCGCCTTTTTGAGTGTTGATGTTGACGTAGGCAAGCGAGGAGTCAGCGACACCGTTGCCGTAGTTAATTCCTACCACAAATCCGTCTTCCGGGTGAGCGAGGATGTCAATTGTTCCGTCGCCATTGATATCACCGAAGTCGAATTCTTCAAGACTGGCAACAGGTACAAACTCACCCCCGGCTGCGGCGGTAAATGTGCCAGATCCATCACCGAAATAAACTTGCGCCGTTGGACTGCCGCCGAGTGCGGTGATTCCGGCGAAATCCAAAAATCCGTCCTGATTAATGTCGATCAGGTTGCTGGTGGTGACGTTGCCCAAATCTTCAAACTGAGTTTGAGTGAACGTCCCATCTCCATTTGCAAGCAAGACCTCAGTTCCTCCGAATTGCCTGGAAACAATATCGTCAAGGCCATCGTTGTTGATATCTCCGAGGATTACTTCGAAGCTAATTGCGGCGCCGTCGAAGTTTTGGGAGGACTGAAACGTTCCGTCACCGTTGCCGATTAGGACATTGTAAGTACTTGAGCCAGTGCGCGAGCCGACGATATCTGCTATCCCGTCTCCGTTTACATCTCCCGTCGACATTAGGAAAGATGCGACGGCAAAAGTATGGACGGTATTTAACGGTTGAAAAGTACCGTTCCCATTGCCGAGACTGACTGATACAAAAGTTGTCCCTCTGGCGATAAGGTCCAAATTTCCATCGTTGTTCAGATCTGCAAACTCATCAATGGTACCTGCTCCGATTGTAGCAGTGGTTGCCGATCCAAAATTACCATTCCCGTCATTAAGTAGAGTGCTCAGATTGTTTCCTGACTTCCAAGCTAAATCTAAGTCTCCATCGCCGTCCAAATCTTCGGAGAAAATGTCGCTGGGCACTCCAGAGAAAATAGTTTGTTCATTCCCAAACGTTCCGTCACCGTTTCCGAACTTGGCGACTATTTCGCTGGAATCCTGGTCGAACCCAATAATATCTGCAAACCCGTCGCTGTTGTAATCCCCTACGACGATGTTTGCGAGCTCTACTCCTAGTCCCACTGCTGTCACATCTTGAAACGTTCCATCGTTGACGTTGCGGGCCAGCTCGCCTGTCAGTCCAAGCAGCAAGCTGCCGTTATCACCGTATCCAGCTTGTATCCGCAGCTCCGTAACAGAAGTGTCTAACAGCGACAGGCCGTTAAATTCAGTGGAGTCAACAATCCGATTGTACTCTTCAGTAAGGGAATTTGCTTCCTCGTTGAGTGAGCGTCGCTGGGAAAGAGACAGTGTGCCGTTTGCTGACTGAGTAGCAAGCTCACGCATTCTAATCACAATTCCTGAAAGCTCACCTAAGGCACCCTCAGCGATTGCCAGTACACCAAGGCCATCATTTATGTTTCTGATTCCTTGGTTGAAGACCCTGGAGTCGGATGACAGGCTGCTTGAGATTGCCAAACCTGCAGCGTCGTCACTTGCGCGATTTATTCGAAGTCCAGACGAAAGTCTCTCGTAGCTCTCAGAGAGCGAACGAGTGGAAGCACCGAGCAATCGGCGCGTGCGCAGTGCCGCGAGATTTGTCTTTATACTAATCACTACGGAACTTCCGTGTTCCTTACTTCGAGTACAATCTCCGTTTGTTCTTCAATACTTACGTCGGCAACTTGTGCGCGATTATATGTACGTATTCGCCCCTAGGGGGCTAAGGTTATGCAATGATTACAGATTCTTGCAGAGGATGGCGGGGGTTTGAAGGCAGATATGCGCTGGGGGCGTGAAACATAACGCGAGGGGAGGTCGGGTGACCGCCGCGCACGTATGCTTCAGCGGCCCCAGCTTCGATGCAGCGCTTCGCCTACTACGGACAGCGGCTCACGTAGTGCACACGGCGCACCACGACCACACGCTGAGGTGGCGGAGTACAGCGAACCTGTGTGCTCGGGCTGTAGCCGTCGCCGCGCGAGGGATCCGGGATGTAGCGAACGGGGGTGTAGCCGTCGCCGTAGTTCGGATCGCTGTAGTACTGCGCCGGGGAGTAGCCGTCGCCGTAGCGCGGGTCCCGGTAGTACTGGGCGGGGCTGTAGCCGTCACCGTACGAGCGACGGTACTGCACCGGGTTGTAGCCGTCGTTGTGCGAACGGTAGTGGCGCACCGGAGTGTAGCCCCTTCCGTACGACCCGTTGTAGTGAACGACGGCGCGGCCTGCAGGATGGCTTGTCGGATTGTAGCCATCGTGCACGGAGCGGTAACGGTGCTGGGCGAACGCAGGCGTGACCATCATGAACACGGCCGCGGCAGCCAGCACCACGAGAGGCAGTCGTCTCATCGATCGACCTCCAGAAAAGAGAAATGAACAGCTGGTGGAACTTTTCGAAGTTCCCAGGCAAACGAACCCTAGTGTCGCGCCTCCAGCGGATATCTGCCTTCTTCCCTGATAGTTGAGTCGAAAGACCCGAGACTGTCAGCTCTAGAGCTTAGAGCAAAACTTAGCTAATGCAGCGTTTAAAATTTCTATCGCCTGAAGATATTCCGGCAGAACGATGTGTTCGTTCGGAGTATGATCTAGGTCCGAATCTCCTGGACCGTAGGCGACCATCGGACATTTCCAGTCACGCGCAAGTACGTTCATGTCCGCAGTGCCCGTTTTTAAAACCAGTCGAGGTTCAAGGCCGGCTTGACGCACCGCCATTCTAAAGACTTTGGCCAGTTCGGATCGCCGGTCGTATTGAGCGGTATATTCGCTCATGCCCACTGCTAGTGTCGGTTCTAACATATCTGGCGACTGTGAGGCGAATTCGTCAAGCATCGCTTGAAAAGTTGTTATTAGCTCGTCCGGATTGAAGTCAGGCCCTAGCCGGAAGCCTAGACAAACGTCGACTGCTTCGAAAAGTCCGTCAGAGCTCGTGTTAAACGACTGAATCGATAAATCGAGGGGATAGAAAATACCTTCCTTTCCTTGGTTAGCTTTGTCAACGTGAGTTCGAACGCGCTTCGCAAACTCAATCCCGATTTCCGCTGCGCTGCGGCTGGCGGAAGCGCTGTGGCTCATCTCGCGTTTGGCCGAGAACTCAAGCAGCAGCCTGCCTTTGTAGCCGAGAGTTACACCGTTGGTTCCGGAGGGTTCTCCAATCACAACAGCCAGTGGCTCAGTGAAATCCTTAGGGAGCTGCCGTGCACCTTTTGAGCTAGGTGCCTCTTCTTCAACCGCCCCAACTACAACAATTTCAGCGTTGATATCCTTGGGTAGTCGGGCAGTGGCTTGAACAAAGGTAGCAAGCGGACCTTTGGCGTCAACACTACCTCTTCCATAAAGCACTTCACCATTTGCACCGTCTTCAATTCTAACCGGAACTTCGCCGCGTACCGTGTCAATATGGCCGACCAGCATTACCCTTGGAGCATCTTGCTTGCCCCAAATCCCGATTGGGCTTCCAGCGCTGTCAATGTAGGCCTTGCGAAAGCCAAGCAGCTGCATTTGCTCTACGACGAACCCAGCCGCCAGCGCTTCTTTACCTGAATGAGATTGAATCTCAACCAGCCGGCGAAGAAAAGAAACGGAATCTAAAGCTTCAGCGCTCATGCCGAAAGTACGTCGATGAGAATGTCAGCGATCTCGTCGGCCTGCTCGCGCGAAATTATCAGCGGAGGCAGCAGGCGGATGACTCGGGTTCCGGCAAGCAGAATTAGCAAACCACGGTCCGCACAGAGTTGAATATACTGCCCTGCGCGCTGTTTGAGTTCGATGCCGATCATCAATCCTTTGCCGCGAACTTCTCGAACTGTTTTAAGGTCTGCATCGCGAATCCGGCTTGCTAGGTGCTCACCGATGTTTCGGGCATTTTCAACAAGCTTATCTCGCTCGATAACGTCTAGAACACAAAGTCCGGCTCTGGATGCCAGTGGGTTTCCGCCGAAGGTGGAAGTGTGGCTCTGTGGAGGAAGCTCTGCAATTTTTTCACCGATTACAATTGCCCCCATCGGCACACCGCCGCCAATGGCCTTAGCGAGGCAGACGATGTCCGGCTGAATGTTGAAATGCTCGTGCGCCCACATGCGGCCGGTTCTGCCGAAACCGCTCTGTACTTCATCACAGATTACGAGAATGCCTCGCGCCTGAAAAAGGGCGATGGCCTCTTTGACGAAGGTCTCATCTTGGACATTGATGCCGCCTTCGCCTTGCAGCGGCTCGAAGATAAAACAGCCGAGTTTGTCCCCGTGGTCCTTTAGCAGCTCCTCAACTGAAGCTACGTCAGGCGACACGTGGTGCACTTCGGGCAGCAGCGGTTGAAATGGTTCGCGGTATTTTGGCTCTGCCGTCGGCGACAGCGCGCCCATCGTCTTGCCGTGGAAACCTTTCTTGAGCGCGGCGATTCCGAACTTGCCGGTAGTAAAACGAGCAAACTTAAGCGCGCCTTCGATTGACTCAGCGCCGGAGTTGCATAAGAAAACTCGCGTATAAGACTCTGGGAAGTACTCCAGCAGCCTGCGCTGGTATTCGGCTCGGACCGGATTGCACAGCAGCTCCGGCGCAGACATGATTGCGCCCGCCTGTTCTGATATCGCTTTAACAAGCTCAGGATGCGCGTGGCCGAGGGCGGCTACAGCAATCCCGGAGATACAGTCGATATACTTTCTCCCACTGTTATCGAACGCATAAATGCCTTCTCCGCGCACGAGAGTAATGTCGCGCTTCATGTATGTGCCGGCGCCGAACGCGAGTTCACGCTCGCGAGGGGTCATTGCTTCGTCAAATTTTCGAGTCGTAAGTGGAGCCATGGCGGCTTATCCTGCGTTGGATACCGCAGCGGATGCAGCACTGCGGTGAATATGTGTTCCGCTGCCCCCTAGCGCACTGCTGATTGGCTGCTGGACGTTGGCGCTGGCGAGAATGACTCGCTCGACTCCTGAGTCCACAGCTTCGATTGCGCCCATGATTTTCTTTTTCATCCTGCCTTTTGCGAACTCATATGGGTCGGAGTCAGATGCAAGATCAATTTCTTCTACAAGATTGTCCGGGTTGTCGATACCGGCATTAATGTCTTTGAGGAGACCCGGCACGTTTGAAAGAATTACCAAAGCTTCAGCGTGGTAAGCAGCCGCGAGCATCGCAGCCGCTCTGTCGCCGTCGACGTTCATCATCATTGATTCTTCTTCGCTGATAGCAGGCGGGCAGAGCACGGGGGTGAATCCCGACTCGCGCAGCACGTCGAGCAGCTTCGTGTTGACCTTAGTAACTTTGCCGGTATTGTCGCCGCGAAGTACCTTCTTCTTGCCGTCTTCGATAACTTTAACACTGGTTTTAATCGGTCCTTCAAACACGCGTCCGTCAGCTCCTGAGAGGCCGACCGCGTTTATTCCGCGCTGTTGGAGACCTTCTACGATCGACTTGTTGCGACGTCCGCAGTAGACCATCGTGAAAATTTCTAGGGTCCTGCGGTCAGTGAATCGGCTTTCAAACCCGGAGACGCTTGTGACGAATTTCGGCGGATGGCCCAGAGCTTCTGCAACCTGGTTGGTTTCTTCGGAACCGCCGTGAACGAGCAGTACTTCTTTGCCGGACTTTATCAGCGCTGAGATATCATCGAGCAGAGGTCCGTCATCGATGCCTTTGGAGCCGCCGATTTTTACAATAATCATCTGCTTACACCGGGTGAAGGCCGGGGAATTCCAGGCCGAGAGTCTCTTCCCATCCGTTTGCAATGTTTAGCGACTGAATTACGTTGCCGGCTGAACCTTTTACCAGGTTGTCAATGGCAGCCATGACTATCATGCGGCCGGTGCCTTCTTCGATTTCAAATCCGATATCGACGAAGTTTGTTCCGGATAGCAGTTTAGGTTCTGGGTAGCGAAAGATTCCCCGGCGCTCTTTAACGATGCGTACGAATGGCTCGCTGCCGTAAGCGTCGCGGTAAACGCCGCGAATATCGATCTCGGACATCTCGCGCTTTAGAAACAACTGACTTGTCGTCAAAATGCCGCGCACCGAATCGGTAGAAGTCGCACTCAAGTAAACCTTTGGCTCAATCTCGTCAGCGCGCAGATGCTCGATTGCTTCTGCGGTGTGGCGGTGTCCTGTAGGCTTGAACGAACGAAGGCTTCCAGCTCGCTCCGGGTGGTGTGAGCCAGGGCTCGGTGAAGCTCCTGCTGCGGAGCTGCCGACCTTAGCGTCAACCCAGACGGTGTTGTCTTTGACTATGCCCGCATGAAACAGCGGCCAAAGTCCGGTAATGGTGCAAGTCGCAATGCAGCCAGCGCCAGAAATCATCGTTGCCCCTTCTATTTGGGCGCGATTTACTTCTGGAACGCCGTAGGCAAACTCGCTTAGCAGTTCGGGGCAGTGATGCGGCTCGCCGTAGTACTTTTCGTAAAGTGCTGCGTCGTGCAGTCGGAAGTCAGCCGCAAGATCAGCGATCCTCGGAGCTAGCGTCATCAAATCCTTGATTCTAGCCTGACTTTCGCCGTGCGGTAGTCCAAGAATTAGACAATCAACCGGCTCGAGATCGTTGATGCTTGAATACTTAAGCTTTGTTACGCCGCGCAGATTGGGATGGTTCACGTGGACGGGTTTGCCCGCGTTACGTTCGCTTGTTACCTGAACAACTTCGAAATTGGGATGACTTAGCAGCAGACGCAGCGCTTCACCACCGGTGTAGCCTGAGCCGCCGACAATAGATACTTTAACCACGAGTTCCTACCTTTATAACGTGATCTACTACCAAACCAGGGATGTCCACTCCGGTTGTAGCAACGGAGTTTCTAAACTCCATCGTATAGTTGACCTCGTTAACCAGGTAGCCGTCCTTAGTTTCAAATACATCGATTGCAACAACGTCGCCTTTAACTGCAGCGGACGCGTCTTCGCAAATTTTCTTCAAATCAGGGTTTACTTCGCAGTTGCTGGCTTTTGCGCCGCGGTGGGTGTTGGTGATCCAGTGTTCGGCGTTGCGGTAAATTGCGGCAATGCACTCGCCACCGACTACAAACGCCCGAATATCGCAGCCGCCAGTCTCGATGAACTCTTGAATGTAGTAAATCGAGTGGTGATACGATCCGAGAACTTTCTTGTGCTCGAGCACTGCTTCCGCTGCATCGCGGTCGTTGATCTTGGCCAGTAGGCGGCCCCACGATCCGACAGCAGGTTTAAGCACCACGGGGTAGCCCATCTGCTCGATAGCTTCAATCGCTGACTCTTCGGTGTATGCGACGAGGTTGCCTGGAATCGGAACCTTTGCGTCTGCGAGAGCCAGTGAGGTCAGCAGTTTGTCACCGCAGACATTTGCCGTCTCATAGGAGTTAACGGTGTAAACGTCGCGGTCGTTGTAATACTTGAGCGTGTGCAGCGCACGCGAGTGGTTGATGCAGCGCTCTAGGATAACGTCGTAAGGGGAGGAGTCCTGCTTCAGATCGAGGATTAATTGACGGTCATCGATCTTCTCAATTTCTACACCCCGATCGCGAAACGCTTGAAACAGCATTTTCTCTTCGGGTCTAATTAGTGAGCACAGGACTCCAATTCGCGGCTGGCGAGCCATACAATTATTCTCCCCAGTCCTCTTCTTCCTGCGGTGCAGGCTTCAGCTCAGGGGGATCAATGCTGACTACTTCCAGTTCTTCCCCTGTCTCGGGATCGTCTACCAGCTCGCCGACTTCGACGTCTGCTGAAAGAACAACTTCCGCTCCGGTAATCGGAGAAATGGCCACAATCTTTTGATTTGGATCAGACATTTACGCCATCGCCTCATGTTTCGAAGTAATTGCCGACAAATTAAGCGCCACTTTTTATCATGAATTTACTGTAAAAGTAAAGACTTCGAGGGTTACTTCGCGCAGCCCACGCACGAGTCGCGGATGAAGTAGGTCGATTTCGCGGCGACCGTAATTTGGCAGCTTAAGTCGATGGTAAAGAGGTCAATCGGGACCACTATCTCTTTGATAATCCCGTCGATGTAGCTTTGAGGTTCGGTGCAGGGCTCGTCGATAATTCGGACTTGTTCGCACTCGGTGGCTTGAGAGCAGAAATAGTCGTATTTTCCCGCGCAGTGATTCTTGTCGGTAGAGGCAAAGTACTTATTTTGGCAGGAGCGGAAAGCTTCCTCTTCGACTCGATCTACGGCTGCAATAAAAGCAGGGGAGTTAACGATTTGGGCAAGATACGGTTCACAGAGCAGGCCCCAGTCGGCTTGGCGGCCTACGGGATCTGGGCCGGGTACCTGTCCGATATGGATCGTGACAGTGGCCGAAGCTCTTCCTGGGTCCTTGCTTATGCCGTAGGTTTTATCGGCAGGGCAGGCTTTCGGAGCCGGAATTGGGTTGAAACCAGGCGAGTGAAGTGTCTGCGCAGACGCAGTTGTGCTCAGCAGTCCGACCGCAATCAGACCGAGCAAAGTAGATTTTTTCAGCATTTTCCCTCTCGTACAATAACGCAAAGAGGTTATGCTCTTCCCAAATCCGTACGTGCGCTTAGTGCTTCAGGCGACGCTCTTTTACCAATTACGATAAAGCGAAGCGACCGCCATATAGTGAGTCGGGAAGCTGCCGTGGCGCTCCCAGCGTGACATCCACTTGCGGCGGGTTGAACGCGGGAGTTCGAGCCAGCTGACGGCGCACTTTCCTTGGCACTGTCTGCAGAGCCCTGTGCCTTGGCACTCTGAGCAGATGTCGTCAGCTGTGCCCGTGCGAAATCCGGTTCCTTTGCAGTTTGGACATTCGCCGGCGCTGGCTGAGCTTTCTTGAAGTCGATTGTAGGTGTCGTAAGTTAGTTTGTGGGATGTCGACGAACAGTGCTCGCAAACAAACGATAGTTCGCGATTCTCTCCAGCATAGACGATTTGATACTTATCCATAACACTACTTCCTCGTGTTCTAGGTTTTCATGCTCGTCCGTCGCCGAATGCTTAACTGGGCCATTCTAACACAACCCTAATCGTTGATTTCGAGAATGTTCTAAGGGACATCCCGGAATTTTGCACAAAAAAACCCGCCGTAGTCGTTTCCGAGCTACGGCGGGTTTTGTTTTTGAAGCGATTAAGGCGCTTCGAGATAGGGGGAATTACATCATTCCGCCCATGCCTCCCATTCCGCCCATTCCGCCGCCCGGCATTCCGCCGTGGCTGTGGTTGTCTTCGCTTGGCTTTTCAGCAACGACAGCTTCAGTAGTCAGCATCAAGCTGGAAACTGAGGCAGCGTTCTGCAGCGCGCTGCGAACAACTTTGGTCGGGTCGATAACACCGGCTTTAACCAGGTCTTCAACTTTTTCGCTCGCTGCGTTGAAACCAATTGTTTCGCCGCCTTTGAGGATGTCGTTGATGACAACTGAAGCTTCATGGCCAGCGTTCGAGATGATCGTGCGGGCAGGAGCTTCTGCTGCACGGCGAACGATGTTTACGCCAATCATTTCTTCGTGGTTGCAGTCGATTTTGTCGAGAGCAGACAGAGCGCGAAGCAGAGCAACACCGCCGCCAACTACAACGCCTTCTTCAACAGCGGCGCGAGTAGCGTGGAGCGCGTCTTCAACGCGGGCCTTCTTCTCTTTCATTTCGACTTCGGTAGCAGCACCAACGTTAATTACCGCAACACCACCAACAAGCTTCGCTAGACGCTCTTGGAGCTTCTCGCGGTCGTAGTCACTGGAGGTTTCTTCGATTTGGTTGCGGATTTGACCAACGCGGGCTTCGATTGCGCTCGACTCGCCAGCACCATCGATAATCGTGGTGTTGTCTTTGTCGATAACAACTCGCTTCGCTTGACCAAGAGCGCTGATCTCGAGGTTTTCGAGCTTCAGGCCGATGTCTTCGCTGATGAACTGACCGCCGGTCAGAGTAGCGATGTCCTGAAGCATAGCCTTGCGGCGGTCACCGAATCCCGGAGCTTTAACAGCTGCGAT
>JAGRAN010000003.1:0-7728 GCA_020434585.1 Bdellovibrionales bacterium | reverse complement strand
ATGATCAGCAGCGGCTTCGCAGAGCGTGCAACCTGCTCGAGAATCGGCAGCAGGTCTTTCATGCTGCTGATTTTCTTCTCGTGAATCAGGATGTACGGATCTTCGAGGTGTGCTTCCATACGATCTGGGTCAGTTACGAAGTATGGAGAAAGGTATCCACGGTCGAACTGCATACCTTCAACAACTTCTAGAGTTGTCTCGAGGCCTTTTGCTTCTTCAACAGTGATTACGCCTTCTTTACCGACTTTTTCCATTGCTTCGGCGATGATTTTGCCGATGAAGGAATCGTTGTTGGCGGAAATAGTTCCGACCTGAGCGATTTCTTCCTGAGTTTTTGTCTCTTTCGAGAGCTCTTTCAGGCGCTCAACGATAATAGCAACAGCCTTGTCGATTCCGCGCTTAATGCTCATCGGGTCATGGCCGGCTGCGACCATGCGTGAACCTTCGCGGAAAAGTGCGCGGGCTAGAACAGTCGCAGTTGTTGTTCCGTCGCCGGCTACGTCCGAAGTCTTGGACGCAACTTCGCGAACCATCGCAGCGCCCATGTTTTCGAACTTGTTTTCTACTTCGATTTCTTTAGCAACGGTTACGCCGTCTTTAGTGACAGTCGGTCCGCCAAAGGACTTTTCAATCACGACGTTGCGGCCGCGAGGTCCCATTGTGACCGAAACTGCGTCTGCTAAAGCATTAACGCCTTTCAGCATTTCGTCACGAGCATCAAGCCCGAACTCAAGAATCTTAACTCCCATAGTACTGGAGCCTCCTTTTCCTTTCTCTACTTAATGCAAATCGCTATTCGACTACGGCGAGAACGTCGTCTTCGCGCATAATCAAACGATCTTCGTTGTCGATTTTGATTTCAGTGCCGGCGTATTTGCCGAACAGAACAGTGTCGCCAGCCTGCAGATCGAGTGGACGAACAGTTCCGTCTTCTCCGATTTTGCCTTTGCCGACTGCAACAACTCGGCCTCTTTGAGGCTTTTCTTTCGCGCTGTCAGGAATGATGATTCCGCCAGCAGTTTTTTCATCCTCAGCCAACCGCTCGACGATAATGCGGTCGTGTAACGGACGTAGAGCCATATCAATAAGTCTCCCGTTAAGTGTTAATCAAAAGGTGAATATCAAGTAAAAACTTAGAAAAACGATCGCAAAAAAGAACCGACACCCTTTGAGGCCACTACTTGAACTCTGGGTGCATAGAGTTCGGTTTGCGATACGCCTCACACTAAAAAGCTCATGTAAAAACTGGCTTTTCCAGCGTGCATAGTGTTTAAACACGGGTCCGGGCTTTGTCAAGTTGGCCTCCGGAAAAAAACATAAAAAAAGAAAGTTAAATTTTTTAATACTTTGCAGCGTTCATTCACACCGTTGCGGCAAGTGCTTGCGGGGCCAAAGTATTCGCATATAGTAAGCGCCCATGAAACAATCTGAGATCTTTCTTTATACCCTTCACGACCCTCCGGCAGACGCAGAAGTGCCTTCGCACAAGCTGCTCGCGCAGGCTGGTTTTATTCAGAAATTAGCTGCGGGAATATACTCGTACACTCCAGCGATGTGGAGAGTGCTGAGCAAGATTAGCGCAATTGTTCGCGAGGAAATGGATCGCGCTAGGCCCGAGCATGAGCGCGCCGGAGCCCAGGAGCTGATGATGCCGATTCTTCAGCCGCGCGGAATCTGGGACGAAAGCGGACGCTGGAATCGCTACGTGCAGGACGGAATTCTATTTCACTTTACCGATCGCAAGGACTCAGAAGTTTGCCTAGGTCCGACGCACGAAGAAGTGATTACCAAAATCGCGGACTGCTATATCTCGTCTTATAAGCAGCTTCCGGTAAACCTCTATCAAATTCAAACCAAGTTCCGCGATGAAATCAGACCTCGCTTCGGCCTAATGCGTGGGCGCGAGTTCATCATGAAAGACGCCTATTCATTCGACATCGACGAAGCTGGCCTTGATAAGAGCTACGCCGCAATGGACGCCGCATACCGCGATGTGTTTCGCCGCTGCGGCCTGGATTTCATGTCAGTTGAGGCGGACTCTGGTGCGATCGGCGGCTCCGGTTCGAGCGAATTTATCGTCACTGCTGATACCGGCGAAGATTTGTTCATCATCTGCGACGAAACAGGCTACGCATCGAACCAGGAAAGTGCTGTTGCGCAGGTGCCCCCGGGCGGCGACGGCGGCAGTCCCGAAGCGCTGGAAAATGTTTCGACTCCTGGAGCGAAGACGATTGAGGACCTGACTGCGTTCTTTAAGCTGCCGGCGGACCGCTTCATAAAAACTCTCTTTTACAAAGCAGTCTATCCGGACAGGGAAGAGCACGTTTGTGTATTGATTCGCGGCGACCTCGAAATCAATGAAGTAAAACTCGTTAACGAGCTGGCTGCCCTCGGCGTCGAACTTGCCGAAGACAAAGCCGTTCAGTCTTTCACTGGAGCGGAGGTTGGTTTTGCCGGACCTGTGGGCCTTAAGGCCGACGTAGTAATGCTCGCGGACGAAAGCGTTGCCGCGATGAAAAACGCGATTACCGGCGCGAACAGGACGGACGAGCACATCAAGAACGTCAATCCGGGCCGTGATTTTGATATGCCAAAAACCCTGGATCTGCGCTTGGCGCGGGCTGGAGATTTGGCTGTGCCGCGAAATGATGCTGAAGCCGCACTCCCCGCAGAAAAGCTAAAGCTGCGTGAAACACGAGGCATCGAAGTCGGTCACATCTTTAAACTTGGCGATAAGTACTCGTCAGCGATGCAGGCGACATACACCGCGGAAAACGGCAAGCCCGTAGCTTTTCAAATGGGCTGTTACGGCATTGGAGTTTCTAGAGTCGCCGCTGCTGCAATTGAACAAAACCACGACGAAAAAGGCATGATTTGGCCGCTGCCGATTGCTCCCTGGCAGGTGCACCTGGTCTGCGTTAATCCAAAACGCGACGATCAGCGCGAAGTTGCGGATAAACTTTATCAGGAGCTGCAGGATGCGGGAGTTGAAGTTCTCTACGACGATCGCACAGTCTCTGCCGGAATTAAGTTTAACGATTCCGATTTAATCGGCTTGCCGCTTCGAATTACCGTCGGACGCGACGCAGCAGAAGGTCAGGTGGAATTTTCAGTAAGAAAAAACACTGCGGATAAAAGCAAAATCAGCGTTGCTGAAGCCGCCGCCAAAGTTGCCGCAGCGATGGCCTAGGTTTTCGCTAGTGCGCTTCTTCTCTGAAGTGCATGCCGAGCTTTTTCATTAGTGCGCGGTCGTGAGTTTCGCCTGGGTTCGGCGTCGTCAGCAGCTTGTCTCCAGCAAAAATCGAATTCGCTCCAGCGAGAAAGCACAGCGCCTGCATCTCATCGCTCATGTCCGTGCGTCCCGCTGAAAGCCGAACGTAAGATTTCGGCATTACAATTCGCGCCACTGCTATTAGGCGAACGAAGTCTATTGGGTCGACTGGGGATTCGGTCTCAAGCGGGGTTCCTTCAACTCTAACGAGCATATTGATTGGCACGCTCTCGGGATGCGGGTCCTGGTGAGAGAGCTCAGCCAGCAATCCTAGGCGGTCCTTTGTGCCTTCACCCATTCCTACGATTCCCCCGCAGCAAACAGTAATGCCTGCTTTGCGGACGTTCCGTAGAGTCTCGAGCCGTTCTTCGTAAGTTCGTGTGGTGATGATTTCGCCGTAATATTCGGGAGAGGTATCTAGATTGTGATTGTAGGCGTAGCAGCCGGCGTCTTTAAGTCTCGCAGCTTGGTCTTCTGTGAGCATCCCGAGGGTGCAGCAGACTTCCATACCCAAGTTACGCACGCCGCGCACTAGTTCTAGAATTTCATCGAAGTCTTTGCCGTCGCGCACTTCGCGCCAGGCGGCGCCCATACAAAAACGAGTTGATCCTTCGCGCTGCGCAGACTTGGCTTGGGCCAGAACAACTTCCTTCGGAAGAACTTTGTGTCGCTCGACGCCGGTGTCGTAGTGCGCGCTTTGCGGGCAGTAGGCGCAGTCTTCTGGACAGCCGCCGGTTTTTACAGAAAGCAGGGTTGAGCGCTGAACTTCAGTCGGGGTGAAGTTGTCGCGGTGCACAGTCTGGGCCTGATACATCAGGTCCGGGAACGGCGTTTCGTATAATTCTAACAGCTGCTCAAGAGTCCAATCGTGGCGCACCATTTGAAAACTCCACCTAGTAAACTAAAATCAAAGGGAAAAAATATCGCTAGTTCTATACTAAGAAACCCCGCCGCAATCAACGAAACTGCGCCAAGATTAGGGCAGAACCAGCAGCATAATTCCTACTTATGTGCTGCGGAACAAAGAGTTTTTTTATCATACCTATTTAGCTGAAATCACATCTAAATAATGTGGAACTGCGTCTGCGTGGGTGAGCTGCGTCGGCGGAGTCTCAAACGGATCACGATGAACGAAGAAGCTAAAAAATCTGAAGTATCAGCCAATGTCGCATTGCCGCGCGGCCTGCCGAGTGATCTAAACGGCGAGCTTGCTGCTGCGATGGATGAATCTTCGTTTGATGTCACTCTGCATAATGTTGCTGAAGCTGTGCGTAAAAAACTCGCCGCGCGTGACTGTCTTTATCTATGCAGTATAAAACGTTCGTCGGATTTAACGGCCTCCACAGTTGCGGGCAGCTGCAGCGGCGGACCAGACGATTTGTTGTCGCGCATTTGGGTTGAGTCGGGTATTGCCGATGCAGTTGAGCAAGAGCTTACTTCGCGGCTGTCTGCCGTATCTCATAGTTCGTTCAGCTGGCCCTTTCCGAGCGCTGCCGCAAACGGATTGTCGCTGCCGAGGGAGTATTCACTGCTGATTCCGTTTTCAACGGAGCTGATTGTTACCCGAAAGCATGAAGGCTCTTTCTTCGGCTACTTCGCTCTGCTTTACGACAGTTTCCCAGAGTTGGCCGATGATTCTGTCAGCTTGATTATCACGCTGCCACTGGTTTTATCGGAGTATTTCTTTGCGGCTCAGCGCGGACCTGCTGAGCAGAGCAGCGCCGGACTTTTAGCGCACGATCTCAAACAGTTTATCTTGCTCCAAGAGCAAAAGCTATCGCGACTGCGCAGTGCTCTCGAAAAAGGCGACAGAGATTCTGCAATGACGATTATTCGCAGGATGGAGGCTGCGTCGAGCCATATGAAGCTTGCAGCCAGCTTATTGATGCTTGCTGACAGGGATTCGAGCGGCAAGCTCGAAGTTAGACCAATCGATACGGACGTCAATCAACTGATTCGTGATATTGCCAAGGCGTTTGAACCGAGATTCGAGCTTAATGAAATCAAGTTCACTGCGGAGTTAGATGAGAAATCTCCGGAGGCCTGGATTGACCCGGCAATTTTCTCTTCTGTGCTGAATAATCTCCTTGATAATGCGATAAAATACTCTGACAAGCAGCGCGAAGTTAGGGTTCGGACTTGGTCGAACGGCTCAAATCGCATCGCGATTGAGGTAGCTGATAAAGGCATGGGAATACCGTCCGACGATCAAGCTCAAATATTTAAGAAGCGTTTTAGAGGCCAAAACACCAGGGGATTGTCGGGCACTGGACTTGGCCTGTATCTTGTGAAGAAAATTGTCGAAGCGCACAGCGGCAGTATTCGGCTTGCTGCAGCTGAAGGTTACAGCACTGTCTTTCTAATTGAAGTGCCCTGCGCAGGGGAAAGTAAGTAATGAATCCAATTTCGTCATCAGTCCCGCCGCCTAAGACGTTCTGTTCGCCAGGACTCGAAAAGGTGCTGCTGAAATTGGAACTCGTGCTTAAAGCGGAGCTTGACTCAGTTCAGCGCAACAGAAAAAACCAGCAAGTGCTGACTGCGCTGAGTGAACGAAAGTTGATAAGCATCGAAAAGTCACTGCCGCTGATTGCCAAAGAGATATCAGTTGATGCGATCGATTTTGACTCTGCTCAGTTTGTGACGGAGTCAACCAAACCGCTGCTCGACAAACTTGGCTCGGAAACTGCCCTGGCATGCAGAATGCTTCCGCTGTTTGAGTATGATGGGACAGTCCGCTGCGCCATGTCTGATCCGCTGGACCTGGAAAGCATCAAGCATGCGTCTTTTCTTTTAGAGGCGGATATTGAACCAGTGCTTTGCGCTGAGTATCAAGTAATAAACGTAATCCGCAGTCTCCAAGGTGAGGATGCCTTCACTGGTCAGGAGTTTGAGCAGGTCGAGGGTACCGATGCAGTAGAAACAGCTGTTGAAGTATTAATATCGGAAACCAAAGAGTCGGCGGCAGCCGGCGAGGGTGCTGCGAATGCTCCTCCCATCGTGCGTCTAGTAAACCGTATTTTAGCAGACGCAGCTCGAGCAGATGCCAGCGATATCCATATGCTTCCAACGAGCAGCAACTTGGAGGTAAAGTTTAGGATCGACGGGATAATGCAGCCGCACCTGATTATTCCCAAACGCCTCCAGTCGTACATCGTTTCGCGTGTTAAGCTGCTGTCGAAAATGGATATTGCAGAACGCCGCCGCCCTCAGGATGGTCGTTTCCGGATGCGCATCGGAAAGAGCGATATCCGTGACATTCGCGCATCTTCTGTTCCGACTCCTTTTGGCGAAAAGCTGGTGCTGCGGCTGCTCAAGCCAAAACTGGAAGGACTCTCGCTGGAGTCCTCCGGATTACCTGCCGAAACACTCAAGCGTCTGAAACGCGCACTGCACGGAACAGACAGGATTATTCTTGTTGTGGGACCGACAGGCTCAGGTAAGTCGACGACGCTGTATGCGGCGCTGGGTACGGTCAATACTGGAAATAACACAATTATTACAGTTGAAGATCCAATTGAGTACCGCATAGAAGGCGCAACCCAAATCGAAGTTGACGCCAAAATCGGTGTGACGTTTGCTTCCGGTTTGCGCTCAATACTGCGCCAAGATCCGGACGTTATCCTAGTCGGCGAAATTAGAGATCTAGAGACAGCCGAGATCGCGTTTCAGGCGGCACAAACCGGCCATTTAGTTCTTTCAACTCTTCACACCAACGACGCGCCCTCGGCGGTAATCCGTCTTCGCGATATCGGTCTTGAACCGTACATAATTGCCGGGTCGTTATCAGCGGTTCTGGCGCAGCGGCTTGTCAGAAAGCTTTGCGTGCACTGCAAGCGACCCGCGCGCGCGGAAGAACTCCGCGAAGCGTCAGAACGCTACGGCGTGGAATTTGACCAACTGCATATGCCGGTCGGTTGTCCCGAGTGCACGCGCACTGGCTTTAGCGGTCGGATGGGTGTTTTTTCACTCCTAGATATAAGCGCGGAAATTCGCGACTTAATTCGTTCCGAAGAGGGTGAGAGCAAGATTGCAGCTGCGGGACGCCGAGGAGGGATGCGCACCTTGGGAGAATCTGCGCTGGAGTTGGTGTTCCAGCAGATAACTTCTCTTGAAGAAGTTGAACGCGTAATTGGCGAGAGCTCGATTGCTGAGGCAGCCTCTGGAGAAAGCGCAGAAGTTCGCGACACTGGTGCAGAAGCTGCAAGACCTGTCCAGGCTTCTGGGCAGCAGCCCGCGGTTGAGTCTACAGGGAATCCTGCTTCGATTGCTTCGCTAGCCAAAGCGATGAATACAGTCGAATCTGCTGAAGCGCGTGGATGCAGCATTTTGATAGTCGATGATGACCGCGGGGTGCGGGCTGTGATGGCGGCCTCGCTGCGCAAGGCCGGGTTTGTCGTAACTGAAGCGTCGAATGGCGAAGAGGCCCTCGGCATTCTCGGCGAAAATACCTTCGATGC
>JAGRAN010000042.1 GCA_020434585.1 Bdellovibrionales bacterium | reverse complement strand
AGCTGCTGATTGGCTTCTCTGCTTGGGGAGTAGGCGGCGACAGCGAAACAATCGGCGATCGCCTGAGGGGGAAGTTCGTCGCAGAGGTGATGGGTGGAAACATCTTTACTGCGATGCCGGATGATTCCGCCTCCTATTTAGCCGGTGAAATGCGCAAACATAAGATTCATCGCCTTGTGATAACTGACGCGAGAAAGCACGTCGTCGGCATTGTCACCCCGTTCGATTTGCTTAAACTGCTTGAAGGCTAGGAGTCAGCAGCTGCCAATGCCGGTAATTAATCTTTTTTGCCCGGTAATGCACTATAGCTGGGGTCGAAAGGGCTCGGCATCCTTGGCCGCAAAGTTGTATCAAGGAGCGGTGGTTGAGGATCAACCATACGCAGAACTCTGGCTCGGCGTGCACAGCAAAGCTCAGTCCCGAATTGGCGGCCCCGACGGAGAAGAACTAGGTTCCTACATTAAACGCGAATCATCCGCCCTTTTGGGCGCCAGTATGACAGCCGCGTTTGGCGATACACTGCCGTTTATGCTGAAAGTTCTTTCAATTGACCAACCACTTTCAATCCAAGCCCACCCGAACCGAGAACAAGCTGTTAAGCTCCACACTGAGGATCCGCTCCATTATCCTGACGGCAATCATAAACCTGAGATTGCAGTTGCGCTTACGGAGGTTGAATTGCTCAGCGGTCTTCGCGCCGATATCGGTGCCGATGATCTGCGCAAGCAAGTGCCGGAACTAGGAAGGCTCGCAGCAGGGGCCTCATCTGTGTGGGATATGTTTGAGCAGCTTATGCTTGCTTACCCGCAAGAAATTGGCCGTGAATGCAAATCATTAGAAGCACGGCTCGAGGCGCAAGAAAACCTAATCCCTGCGGAAAATTGGGCGCTTCGCCTGTGCCGCAAATATCGAACCGGCGATCGGGGCATCTTCTGCCTTTTCTTACTTAACTTTACCAAGCTTAAGCCGGGAGAAGCGATATTTACCTCACCGGGTGTTCCGCATGCATATCTTTCGGGAGATATCCTTGAATGCATGGCCAATTCCGACAATGTCGTACGAGCCGGGCTAACCGATAAGCACATCGATGTGCCGACACTGCTGTCCATCTTGTCTGCTGAGAAATCTCCCGCAGTTGAAACAAGCGTTAGTGACGGTGTTTGCTGGTATTTGACGGAAGCCAAGGAGTTCAAACTAGGTCTCGCCCAGGGTCCGTTGAAAGCAGAACTTCCTGCCTGCGCTAAGGTCATCCTGTCAATCGATGGTGTCGGCGAACTTACTGCCGGTTCAGAGGTCGTCTCGTTTGAGCCGGGTGCAGCGTACTTCCTTGGGGCCGATAGCTTGAAGACCAGCTTGTCGATGAAATCTGGCAGGTTGGCTATTGCTCAGCCTAATCTTTAGTAAGATTTAAATCAGCAAAGAAAAACTACCAGCCAAGGCTACCACCACCAATCGGCGGTTTCCCCTGCATCGTCACTTTCGGAGCTCCTACAGGAGCAACTGGTTTAGACTTACCTGTGCTGGTACTAGTGTCTTTACCTGTAGATTCTTCGTCTCCCACGGTGCTGTCATTTATGTCGATATCATTGTCTTTGATATCAACCTTACCCCCGCCGTCGCCAACCGGAATGTCAGGATATGGAATAGGTTCGGGGTCGTCGTTGCCGTCGTCTCCGTCGTCATCTTCAGAATAGGTCGAGGGCTGAGAATTGTTGTTGTAATTTGAAATGTCGATAACGAATGAATTCGGCTTTTGCTTTTTGTTGCTCAGCCCTACCATTGTGCTGATATTTTGATGCAGTGTTTCGAAAGCACTGTCCGCCATTGCTTGAGCTGGGGTGAGCGCTGCTAGCATCAATGCTGACAGGGCGGACGTCGGATTAATTTTAAAGAATTTCAAGAAGACCCCCACAGCGCAATTCACGCAGCTGCATGAAAACCAACTGGACTGCCAAGTATTCTGCATCAATTATAAGGGCGAAAGCAAGTTTGCGCGGTTCTGATGGCCAAGCAGCTAAGCTAACTGCTATGCAAATCAGTACTTTTTCAGCGTAGATGGAGCGAAGCCCTGCTGCTTAATATTTTGCGTCATGAATCGGTTGGAATCATCACCGCGCAGCGAAATTGGCCTGCTGCTATCTTGTCCGGAGCCATTGTTTCCGCAATTAACACCTTGAGAGAGAGCTGCGGCATTTCCGCGACTTAGCGTTGGAACTGGCTTCTTTTTTGCGTTCGGTCCTTTTCCCATCATGCGGTACATTTCAGAATCGCACGCATCTTGCTCACGCTGACGTTTAGCTTCGGCTTTAAACAAAGCCTTCTGCTTTTGTCGCTTGAGCTTTTTGTTGGTCATGTACTCGTTCCACTTCTTCCTCCGTTCGAGGTAGCGAAGATTGTCGAGTTCTTCGAGCTTCTTGCGATCTTCGAGTTCTTTCCAAGTATTACGTGCTGCCCCGGCGGCTGCACCAACTCCCATGCCCTGGCGCAGCATGTCAGTTTCGACTCGTCGTTTTGATTCTTCTTCCGCCGCTTTGCGGTCGGCGTAGGTTTCGGTATGGCTGTTTAAGATTCCGCCTTTACCGAACAAGCGGCTCTCTCCGAGCAGGCCCGGCCCGAACATGTCCTTTAGTCCAAACATTTAAAACTCCGCTAACTGACAGATCTACAGTTCCTACATATAGTTATGCGGAGTTGGCTATCAGGGGTGACACTAATTCGTTCGAATCAGCCTGTATCTGTATGGTGCTGAAAATACAGAACTAAAATACGTAGATTTGCTTGCTAATTAGCTGATCGACCTTGCTTCGATTGCCGCTATATCTGCAGAGCGATGCTGGTTCTGCGTGAGCGGCTTTTGAATCACCACTTCCACACCGATGGTTGCAAGGTCTTCATCGGACAGAGTTTTGTATTCATCTCTTAGTTGGCTTCTAAGTCCGGCAGGCGGCTCGTGGGTCGTGCGCTCGAACTGAATGATCGTAAAGCCGACATCTTTGACCATTTCAGTTATTTGATTGCTGCGCAGCAAGTTGCAAATCGAGTTTTGTCCGCCCAGTTGGCCTTCACACAAGAAGGACCAATAATTGTAAGATTGAGGGGAGTCGTACACCCGATGGTCTACCAGGTCGATCGCATGATAAGCGATTGCACCGGGTGCCATGGCATCGAACAACATTTTCATTACACCGCTGAAATCAAGGCAATGTTCAAGAACGGCTCTGGAGCTAATCAAATCGATTTCTCCGCTAGGCAGCATGCCTGGACCACCTGCATCGCCAACTTTATGAACTAGTGAAATCTCGTTTAATCCGCCCGCAAGATCGCCTCGACGCAGCGCAGCTAAATTGAAGCTTCTTATGCGTCGAAAGTAATCTTCATACTGGGTTTCATCGCGCTTCCAGTGTTCTGGTCGCGCCAGGGCATCGCAAAGCAAATCATAAATCGCTTCGGCGCTTCTCTGCGCGTCAGCTGCCTGAGTATCAATGGCGTAGCCAGAGTTGATACCGTTTAAATAAAAGTAAGTAAGAGTTCCGAAAGGATTGAAGCGCCCGCAGCCTAAATCCAAATACGTCTTGCCGGCGACGCTTGTATGTTTACTGATTTCATCAAACGCTTGTTTTGCAACGGTAACTACACGGTCGGGGCCGTGCCGCCAGCGATCGGCTGAGTTGTCTCGCAAGTATCTGCGGGAGACTGTAAAGATCTCTTCAATCAACTGCCAATTGTGTGGATGTTCCCGCTGTGTGAGCATTTTTACGAGCTCGGGAATTTGTGCGGGATCGATGTTGATCGGCTGTCCTGCCATCAGCGTGCCTCGGCGCTAGTTGCTAAAACTCCATATAATTCGATGCACAAACTCGGTCGTAAGTGGCAATTAATCAGCGGTCGTAACTATGTTCAACGTTTAGCAGAATTGCTGCTACGGCTGCTCAGAAGGACTAGAAGCTGGATAGCGGCAGTGGGCTTGCGGTTTTTAGCGCCACGAACTGGACTTCGCACTGCCATTGCTTTGGGGACAGCAAAGAAAATGGCGGGAAGAGCAGGCCGGTAGTCCGGGTCTGGTTCTGTTCTTCGCGCGCCATAGGGCACTTGCCGCTGCTTCATCACGCGATTTTGGGATGAAGGTAGCAGTCGAAGCGCATCATTTCGGAAAGACGGATCGCCCGTTCTCCGACCTGATTTGCCCAATGCGAGTCGAGCATCTCGACGGCCGCCGCTTCGAAGTCGCCGCTTCGAAGTGCGCCAAACATGCGTTCGAACTTCCTCAGTCGTGTGAGACCGAGGTTGAAGCACATGTCTACCAGCACCACCCGACGGTTGTCGGACAGGTTCTGGTACCACTGTTCGCTGCCGAAGACGCGATCGAGCTCGCGCTCTGCATTCGCAATGTCTTCGGTTAGCCAGCGTTCGATTTGCTCTTCCGTTGCACCGGAGCTGCGCAGCCGAGCGATTTCGTCTGCAGTTGCGCACTGCTCGAGGTTGTGTCCGACACCGATGGTGGCCACTCCGACAGAGTCGGCGTAGACATCGTTGCGTCGGCCCTCGTGCAGTTCGATCAGCATTCGCACCTTTCGCTGGTACGAATCGCTGCGCATTCCGGGAGCGTGCTGCGAGTTGATGATGAGAACTTGGCAGAGCACAGTTGCCAAGACTCCGAACAGAAATCCAGTCAGCCAGACGCTGACAACGTTGCTTTTGGGCCGTTCCTTGGCCATGTTTCGGGTTCCAACTTCGGGACCGCGAACGCGTCGTCGGTGACGCGGCACCTGAAAGACTCAGGTGACTAATTCCTCCCCACCGCGGGGTGCGCAGCGTCTGTCAGCAGTGCTGCTCAGACTATCCACACCCCACGGCGGTAAACCTTGTTAAGGCCTGCTCTACCCATAAATTTTTAAAATCGTTCGATTTTAGGCACTCAAAGAACCGACGAACTAAGTGCTATGCCTTATTATGACAATATTCATAGGCAATGTAGCTGGTTGGGCAGGGTGTCGGGGGTTCGGGCTTAAAATCTACGGGTCTAGTGCTTTAATCCTAGAGCCCTGCATGCTAGGTATTTTGCACTCGTTGTTCCTTAAACGCGCCGCTGAGCGCACGTCCGTGTAGTTTCCCAAGCATCACGTCCACCATTTGGCAGCTGAGCCGCCAAGCGGCGGACGGTGGTGCGCCATTCGCTCCCGAATATTTTTGAAGGTTTCCTCAGGGCGGTTCCCTTTTCTTTCCCATTTCAGTTCTTCAATCCGTTGTTGGAAAGAAAAGTGAACCGTCTCAGTCCTGTCCCCCTAGTCCCCATTTAGAAAGAGGTGCCGTCTTGACCGGACCATTGACCGTAACCATGTTCGTCATGAGCGCGTGGGCTTTATCGTTCATGCTGCTCGCGCTGCGCAAACACGTCGCTCACGGATTGACGATGCTCGCAGCAATCGTCACCGACACGGTGCTCACGATCTATCTCGTGATCGGTGCGCACGCGGTTCACAAGTTCGTCGGTACAGAGGAAGTGCAGGCGATCAAGTGGCTGCTGTGGTTTCACGGATTCGTGGCCACGGTGATGCTTGTTTGCTACGCGCTGATTCTGCACAATGCGCTGCCGCTCTTGTGGCATCGCATGCGAGACACGACACATCCGTCGTTCCATCGCGTTTACGTTCGCCACCGCAAGATCGGCGTCTGGACGTTCGCTACCTACTTCATCACGGCGCTGACCTGTCCCGGCGGTCCTGTCGAGTGGGTCTGCAGGTGGATCGGCGGATGATCACCGCAGTGAAGTGGTTGATGGACATCTCGTGTGCTCGCACGCGAGATGGGCCCCAAGGCCGGGAGTGGAATGTGCGCATCCCTCCATCCATCTCGTTTTTATAAAGGCAGTGAATTCTGTGGAAATTCTTAAGTGCTGGATTGGTGCGTGCAAGCTAATCTTGTATGTTTAACATTAGATGCTACACAGGCACTGAATCGGACAGAGATAAAGGCTCAGCTTGCACACGAAATCCGCCAACAAAACTGACTATGCTGCCTTATCTTTTCTCTTAGTCGCGATTTTTTTGCATACCGCAGTCAACTATTTCTGACTTAGCCGAGACGAAGTCCGTCTGATTTGGGATGCAGGTTCCTATTACAACAAGAGCCTTCAATACTTCGGCACGTTCAAACTATGGGGGTGGCCGGCGATTCTTCACGATGCCGTGCTCCAGGAAGCCTTTCATCCTCCACTGCTTTATTTGCTGCCGATACAGTTCTTCTGGATATTTGGTCCGTCGGAGTTTACCGCAGCTATGGCAGTCAGCACTCCAGCGCTGATGGCGCTGATGCTTGCCACCTATTATTGTGCTTCGGCGGTGTGTAGTTCTCGCACCTCTGCGTTAGCCGCTATTTTGACAGCATCGTATCCGTTGATTTTCGGAACGTCCCGCAGCTTCTTAATGGACTTGCCCGTTGCTGCTGCTTCTATACTATCGATTGCTTTCCTACTTCGAAGCGATAGTCTGAGGAATTGGAAGTTTGTCGCAGGGTTTGTAGTTTCGGCGGCATTTGGCCTTTGGATTAAAGAGTCTTTCATTCTTTATTCTGGAGTTCCTTTCATTTTGTATCTCGCAGAGGCTTGCCTGAGCGACTCTGAACATCGCCCTGCGATCTTCGTTCGTGCAGCCGCAGCTTTGGCAATTGTTTGTCTACTTGCGTCCCCCGCCTATTTGAGCCTGTTTACTCAGTTCGGATTGTTTTTCGAGGCTGCAACCATTGGCGGCAAAATCGGCTTTCCGACCGTGTTTTCTTGGGATGGACTAACGCTATATTTTCGACAAATGAGCGAGACTATGTCACCGGTGTTGTTCGTCGTGTTTTCAGTAAGTTTCTTTATTTGCGCGTTTAGAAGAAGAGTCGGCTTTATGCTCCTCTGGTTTGTGCTGACGTATGTTGTTCTGTCTCTGCTGCAAGTTAAGATATCGCGCTACTTGATGCCGGTCTTTCCTGTCGCGGCTATTATTACAGTCGAGGGCTTAGCTCTGTTTAAGCAGAGCTTCCCATTTGCGGGACGGGTAGCACTGCTCTCTACGTTTGTCTTTTGCTTAGTTCAGTTTGTAGTAGTCAGCTTCGCAACTGGGCCGATAATCGGGGCTGATGCGTTTATCCCAAAGGAGCGTCTCGGGATATGGCAGTTTACTAAACAGTGCTCTGCGATATAGGAACTCTGCAATAACAAAGGCGACTGCTAGTGAAAGAGTCAGCAGGATAAAGTTCGCGATGAGATTGCGGCGCTTACTCATCTGCAGCCTTGACCGCTGCTACTCGTCAAAAGCGTCAAGCTGACGTTGGCGTTCTGCGTCTACCGCCTCGACTGCCTCTCTTGCGCCGCGAGCCTTGTTCTTCGGCGTTTCGATATAATCAATCAGGACATTGTCTTCCGGGGAAGTTTCCTTGACGCGTTCGGATTTTTGATTGCAGGCCGCTGCGGCAAATATAATGAGAATCGCTGTGAAAATTTTCATTGTTTTAACTCGCTGCTTTCATTCCGCTGGCAATTAGCTTTTCGAGGTGAGGCTTGAGCAGCTCTTCGAAAGCTTCTTGCGGGTCGCCTGCTCCGGGATGAAATTTTAGTCTGTGCTGGAGAACGAACGGAGCCAGAAGTTTTAGATCGTCTTCGTTCACATAGTCTCGCTCTTCGTTGAGTGCCCACGCCGCCAAGGAGCGCTTAAGCATGATTGCCGCTCTGGTCGAAGCGCCAAACTGGAGCAAAGGATTGTTTCGCGTGGACTGAACAATGCTGACGATTGCTTCGACGATCGCCGGGTTGATGTGTACTGACTCAACGGCCCGGCGCGCAGCGAGAATCTCGGCTCGGCTGACGACAGGAGAGACCGTAGCGGCTGAGCTGGTAATTGTGTCAATATCATTTAGGATTTCCAGCTCCGTTGCATGATCAACGTAGCGCATTGGAATCTTCAGCAGAAAACGGTCGAGCTGAACAAGCGGCAGCGGGTAAGTACCGGCAAGGTCGAGCGGGTTTTGGGTTCCGATAACAAAGAACAGATCATCGAGACGGTAGGTAACGTTGTCGATGGTAACTTGGCGCTCGGCCATACATTCCAAAAATGCTGCCTGCACTTTGGGTCCAGTGCGGTTAATTTCATCTGCGAGAACAACGTGCGCAAAGATTGGTCCGTGCTGGAAGCTGAATGTGGAACTCTTTGGTTCGAAAACATTGACCCCCAAAACATCTGTCGGGAGTAAGTCGGGCGTAAACTGCACTCGGCGAAACGGCACGATGCCGGTCTGGGCGTTGTCTACGTCGGAGCAGTCAATTGACATACCGAGAGTTTTCGCAAGTGTAGTCTTTCCGCTGCCTGGATAGTCTTCAAGCAGGACGTGACCGTTTCCAATTAGTCCTGTCAGCACGAGCTTGATCGTGTCGCTGCGCCCTCGAATGACCTTCTCGAGCGATGAGCGAAGCCTGTTAAGGGTTTCAACTGCGTGTGCTACATTGGTATTTGATTCAGTCACGGGTTACCCCTCAGTTTGAAGCTCTAACTTCCTAAGTTTTAGCCATAATGTCCAGCTTCGGCAAAGGAGCCGGAGGTGGATCTGAGCGATGGCTAAATACTTTATCCACAAAAGCATTCGTTAATTCAATTAATTCCGATTCAGTGCCAGTTACAGTCTTTGAGAGCTGGGCAACAACAGAGCCTTTTACTTTGTCTTCTAGAAATAGATGCAGGTCATACTCGCCTGGTGCTCTATCGAGGAGGTTGATAACCAGCTGGTATTTAGCCGAGCACGGCAGGTTTGTATCGAACTCTCTAAATCTCGTGGAGAGCAGCATGTCGGAGATGTCGTCGATCAACTCGCTGTCGCTGTCTGCCCGACGCACAGTCACAGGCAGATTCAAATCGTTATAGCGAACGTGCGACGGCAGCAGTCCGAACAACTCATGAGTAAGCTTGATGTCATTGCATTGTTCTGCCTCAGAACCGCTGCTCCAAAACCAACGGGCCTTTTCGCGCGCTTGAAGTGTCTTTGCAATAAGCTCCGCCCGCACCATGCGGTCGACTTCTCGAAAGTCGCTCTGCGCCTCGCCGAATTTAACCAGCGCTGCGGAATCGTTGCCGTCTTCTAAGAGGTTCGTGCCTAAGTAAAGATTGTAGTAGGCGCTGGCAACGGTGCGGCGGTCGTCTTCGGTCATGCGATCTATCTTAGTTTTGAGCGCACGATACGGCAGACCGCTAAGACCAATGCCTAGAGTCGGGTATTCGAGCATCGTATCGGTATTACGAATCTCAAGGTCTTCGAAGTCGTCGAGTTCATCTATCGCAAGGTTTCTTGCGCGGCGATTGAGCCACCATCCGCGAAATTCAAGCCAAGGGATCAATGCGCGCGCTTTTGCGGCTTCTGCAATCGAAGGTTGAATCCGGTCTTTTAGGACTGCGGCTAACGCAGTTGATGCCTGCGCCTGGGTCAGAAGCACGGAAAACTGAACATCATTGGCGTTAGTGCCGATTTTCCCGAACCACTGCTGGCGCTCCATTGCATTGTTTAGAAGTTCGATTGCCAATTCTGGATTGCCTTTTCGAAGAGCAAGGCGGCCGCGAGCCATCGCGAGCAGCGCTCTGTGCTCAGTGTCAGATCGTATGCCTTTGGCAGCAAAGCAGGCTTGAAAATCGTCGAGCACGCGTTCTGCCTGAAACAGCCGCAGCTCGTCCATATATAATACAGCTAAGTTGAGGCTAGGGAGGATGTGATCGCAGCCATCGTCGAACGACAAAGACTGAATCCAAGATGCTTCCGCGAGGTCGTCCTGAAACATCTCGCGATAGACTTCGCCGGCGTTGTTTAGAGGAGTTGCGGGCTGACCATACTTGCCGAGGGCCCGTTCAGCCTGAATAGCTCTGGCAAAGGCATCGAGCGAAAGCTGACGGCTGTGCTTAACCGACATCAAGATGCCTAGAATGTTGAAAGTTCGTCCAGTTTCGGCGCCGCGCAGCAGACCGCCTTGCGCAACCTGAATTGCTTCGTCGACGCGTTTAAGCTTCATCAGCACCCACGCGCGCGTGCCGGGGTAAGAGCTTCTCCAGTAGAGCTTGCCGAAGCGGTCTAGTGTGTCGAGAGCGCCCTGGTAGTTGTCCAGATTCAGCCGTGCTTCAGCCAGGAGGTAGAGCAAGTTAGCATGGTCCTGCCACGGGCCGCCGGTGAGCATCATGTTATCGAAATCAGTGCCGTACTGCTTTTCGAATAATTCCTCAGCAGTGCGCAGGTATCTGAAGGCTAATCTGAAGTGAGCAACTTCGATGAGATAGTATTCGCCCAGATGCATATGCGGGCGATAATCGTTCGGTGCAAGTTCGAGGGCTTTTAGCAGCTTTGAGCGCGCATCGATCGACTTTTCTTGAATGAAAAGATCCTGTGCCTCCTCAATCAGCTGATCGACAGATTCTGAACCAGCTTTGGTGCTATCGCCGGGAGAGAGCGGTTGTGAGCGGGTTTGTGCGGAAGCGTCGGCCGCAAAAATCAACAACGCTAAGCATGCTGCTCGGGCAAAAGTCCGCCTCATTACCATTTTCCCCAGCGCTTGAGCGACATCGGACTAAGAAAGGCCAGGACGCGTTTTAGTTTCGACTGTCCGCTGTCAAACGAACCGATGTACTCCGACACAGCTTGATCGATCTCTGAATCATGCACAGCGTTTGTCTGACCGTACACGGACTTCTCGGTTAGCTTAGTTAGTGCAGAACCGTCGAAAGACCGAGTGGAGATTAGCCTACTTGCATATTCGTGGCGCGTTTCGCCGATGCGTCGCGGCAGGCCAATGTCGCTTGCCAGTGAAGCATATGCGATGTAAGCGCGCCGGACCTTAACGTCACTGCTGCCGGCCATTTTCCAGCCGAAGCGGAGCCAGACCTTACTTAGCAAATAGGAAAGCAGCAGCACTATGAATAGCGAAAGGACATTTCTCTTAGTTGCCACTTTATCTAGGAAGGCTT
>JAGRAN010000041.1 GCA_020434585.1 Bdellovibrionales bacterium | reverse complement strand
CAACACATATACACAGTGTAGATCTCGGAAATGGCCGTAGCATTAAAAGAAAAAAGGAAGAAATCTAAGGGAATTGAGCCAATTAGGATTCATAATCCCAGCAGCAAGCTGACGCTCCAGCACGCCCAGGAAAACACTCCCAAAGGACGGATTGAAAACCACGACCTTAATGAATACGACCTGTATTTGCTTGAAAAGGACAATGGAGACCATCCGAGCTGGTGGCCGCTGATTCTGGTCGTTGGTTTCCTCGGCATTGTTAAGGGAATGCAGGGCTTTTCGATCTACAACCGAATTCGACACGACTTCTGGCCCTATATAGTCGATATCTGGCTCAACATTGAGGCCTTTTTCAACTATTTATTTTAATGGTTTAGAATGTTTATCTTCTTCCATCGCTTGTTCTTCATGACTTCGCGGGCCGTATTCCTCTTTGCCATCCCGTTTGTGGTCTTGATGTATGGGCCTGGTGTAAGCGAGCATCCAGATTCTTCAGCCGCGTGGCTTAAGCTCGGAGAATCGATCTTCGGCAGCTTAGTCCCCATCCTAATTTTTAAGTATATCCTTCGGGTGAAATGCCCTACATGCGGGGCAAAAATGGACCGAGATATAATTGGATCAGGAAATTACGAGTGCAATGCATGCGGAAGTTCCATATCTTAACCTGCCTACTTTAAGCTATATTAAGCTCTAAGCACTCCTAATTACAGCATAAATATATTCCTGAATTTTTCAGTGCGTAACGTGGACATTTATCTTCTTTTATGTTTAACTCCATCAAGAATTACGAATAGTGGGTCGAACTGCCCACGGTGGTGTAATGGTGCGTCGAGGAAAGAAATTGATGAACACCAAACTTAAAGCTTGCTATTTTTATCTTGTAATTTGCCTAGCCGCGGGTCTTCCTGCCACGGCTTCAGCGGATCTTTTGACCGACCTCGGTGGATTCCAGATTTCGTTTAATTCAGCCGGCATCAACTCCGGCAGCTATGACCAGCCGGGCGCCGACTACAATACGTTCGACGCGCTTCAAGGTTTCTCAACTGGCAGCGTCTTTGCGTTCGATACCTTCAATTTTCAAGAAGACACTCTGCTTAGCTTCACAACTATTTCTTCCAATGCTTATTACGACGGATTCCACGACCCAAACTTCACCAACCAGTTTGGCTTCGTTAACAACCAGGGAGACTTTACTTCGGTGGTTAGTGCCGGAGCGGGCCTTGGTGGAACTGGTCAAGCCGTTGTCGGTGCAGGCGACGATTTTTCCCTCGCTTTACTTAGCGGTGCAGGCAACCTCTTTCAGGCCAATGAGTCTGAAAACCCTGACGGTGCAACTCACCTCATCGGTTACCAAGTCGCTCAAGACGTAACGGTCACGATCGAAAATGCGAACCTTTTTGGTGCTAGCTTCACTATTGACCTTTTCGCCGGCGATATCTTGATTTTCGTAGAAGACCTTCTTTCCCAAGGCAACGATGTCACCAACTGGTGCACCGAAGTCGTTTGCGACGGTGACTTTGACTACAATGATTTCGTTCTCGTAGTCAGAGCCGAGCCGATTCCTGAACCTGCGACAATGACATTACTTGGCCTCGGCCTTGGTGGTGCCATCATGAGACGCAGACGCCGCGAAGAAGACGAAGAAGAAGAGCAGGAAGCTGCTGCTTAAATTTTTGCGTTCTCGCTCATAATCGCAGCAATACGCAATGATTGATCTGAATTGATCACAAAACTTTGCTCGCGCGAAACAATAAATTTAACTGTACGCGGTCCGTAAAGTGAGCCTGCTCGCAAATTGCCGGTCTTGGTCGCAAGGGCTGTGCCGACGTCCCGGTATACCAGATCGAAATCAGTAGATATGCCCTTGGGCGGATTTATCGCCTGCAGACCGTTGGCCGCACGCTTGTAAAGCGGTTCTCTAATTTCTTCAACCCCAACTGAGCAATCGGCTTCGTTCAATATCAATGTATAGATCGCTTCTTCGATAGTTTGAGTCGTTACAAACGGGGTTTGCAGGTAGACGATTACCATTATCCCACGAAAATCTATCGATTCGGCCACTCGACCCAAGGTTCTGGTAAGCGGAACTGACCTAAGCGTATTTTCCGGCTTGCGCTCGAAATAAACTAAGCGCTCGTCACTATAACGACTGAGCACCTTCTTAACTTCGGGGTTATCAGAGGGAACTATAACTTTGTCGACGATACTTGAGCGCGTCACCTTTTCGAGAGCGCGTTCCAGTAGGCTCTTTCCAACAATGTCTTCTCGCCACAGGTCTTCACAAAAATCGTAGTTTCTACGACAAGGAATAACTGCCGTTATCGGCCTAAACTTATCAAGCTGATCAATTACGTTCTCAAGCTTAAGCTGCTGACGCGCCAAGACGATTCGATTCGCTTGATTCGTCAGGTTCTCGGAATGCCTTCTATAGTAAAAGAGAGGAATGTTTACATTTCCTGGTTTATATTTCTTCAAAACCTTACGCCAAAGATCAAAACCGTCCTGAGCGCCTAAATCTTCGCGGTAGCCGCCGAGATCTTCGAGTGCACTTTTTCGAATCAAACAGCACGCTCCATTCGGCGCATTATCGAACACATGGTTTTGCTCAAACACTTTCTGGGTGCGCTCGTGAGCATAAATTTCATTGTTTTCGTCAATGAGGTAATAATCAGGAAAAACCATTGCGCATTCTGGATTTCGATCGAGATAGTTCGAGAGAACAAGCAATATGTTCTCTTCAAAAATATCGTCTGCATCGAGGCGAATGAGGTAGTCACCTCTTGCTTCCCTTAAAGCAAAGTTGCAAACCGCGGGCAGACCAATCCCGTCGACGGTGAACAGCCGAATTCGGCTGTCGCCCTTGTATAGATTCATTACATCTTGGGTATTATCAGAAGACGCGTCGTCTATTATCAAGAGCTCCCAGTTGTCGCAGCTCTGGCGCAGAACGCTCTCAGTGGCCTCCTTGAGAAAGCGCCCATAGTTGTAGCAGGGAATATATACTGTAGTTTTGGGGTTGTTCATCCGCGCAACAATCTGCTCTGTAATTTACTAAATTATACCAGCTGCCTTCTGACCTGGATATAATATACTATTCAAACTGACTCTCTACTAAACTTGAGACACAATACGTTTCGTCTATATTTTGATGCTAAATGAATAGTACTAGTCGCAACTCACTCGACAGAATTGGTCAGTACGAGGCCCGGGACATTTTGATTCGTCCCATCACAGAGAACGATGCAACCGAGAAGTACGCTGCTTGGCTGAATGACCCTGAAGTCGCCAAATACCTCGAAACGGTGTTTGATTCGGTATCTGTAAGCGACGTCTTAGACTACTGTCGAAGCATGATCGCGGCTACAAACCAGCTCTTGTTCGCTATTATTCGAAAGGGGAACCTCGAACACGTCGGCAATATCAAGCTCGGCAATATTAATTGGCACCACCGCTTCGCAGATCTTGGAATCATGATCGGGCAGCGTGAATACTGGGGCAAAGGCTACGGGAGACAGGCCTGCTTGCTTCTGCTGCGCTGTGCCTTCGAGGACTTATCTCTCAATAAAGTCATCTTAGGGGTGCACGCAGATCACTTGGGGGCTATTCATCTGTATGAGAGTTTGGGATTTGAACGGGAAGGCGTCCATAAAAACCTACTACGCCAGAAAGACTCGTTCCACGACAAGGTTCTGATGGGAATCGATCGCCAACGGTACCTGAGCATTCACGAGGAAGCTTAATTCAGATGGTTGTTTGGATAATCGGACTTTCCGGCGCCGGCAAGACAACCGTAGCACAAGAGCTGCGGAGTCAAATTATCAGCAATGGTCGACCTTGCATACTCTTGGACGGCGACGTCGTTCGCGCGATATTGGGCGACGATCTTGGTCATACAATAGACGACCGTAGAAAGAACGCCGACAGGATCTGCCGTATGTGCGCATACCTAGATTCCCAGGGTGTAAATGTAGTTTGCGCAATTCTGTCCATCTTCCATGAAAGCCAAGATTGGAATCGAAGTCATATTGAAGATTACTTTGAAGTTTTTTTGGATGCGCCGCTCGACATGGTCATGCAACGCGACACTAAGGGAATCTACGCGCGTGCAAAGGCTGGCGAAGCGAATAACGTCGTCGGGGTCGACATAGAATTTCCTCGACCCGCTTCTCCAAACTTGACACTTCCAAACAATTTCACAACTTCGCCCGAGGAACTGGCCGCTTCGATTTTCGAAAAAATCGAGCACAAACTGTCCTAGGTCTTGTATGTCCAGCTCGAATTATCCTTATTCAAGCGGCGCACTTTTGGATAGTCCTAATTCGTATATGTACACGCCCTTTGCAGGCAGTGAATTCCTTGGGGCTTATTTTCGCAGTCGAAACGATTTCATCGAACAAATCCATAGGCGGCTGGACAATCGCAAGCGAGAGGTGCTGCCGACATTGGCCGTCAGTCAAATAAGAATAGAAGAAACCCATGTCGAGCTAAAAAGCTTCTTCCCTTCAGCCGGAGAATGCCCAACAACGAGTTGCGATTCTGAAATTTTACTTCTCGACTCCTGCCTTGAAAGCGGCGAGTTTCACACCGAAACTATCCTCAAAGCCACGCTTAAGATTGCGGCGCACGGCAGACACAAACAAGCAGCTTCATGGCCACAAATTGTCGACGCCTTACTTCGCAATATAGAAGTGAAAAGACTGATTTTTGAAGGGTACCAAAAGAACCTCCGTCGTGGGATCGGAGACGCTAAGCAACTAGGTAATTACTGCAAGCTGTCAGCCGCTCTGGCGCTCCACTTCGATCGCGAAGTGGATTTGCGCATTATGAATGCACTGTTAAAAACCAATGACATAGTTAGCGCGATTGGAGCAAACAATTTGGCAGCCGAGGATGCCGAGTGGGCATTGATTGGAGCATTGGTCGAGCGAACATGCGCTGAAATGCTGTTATCAGCAGAGGGGTTAAAGCAGTGAAACTGGACAATCTTGGGGTGCTTCTGATTACGAACAATCGCTCTCGCGCTTATCTGCAGCGCATGGTGCACCATCGATTGCTTCCCGCGTTTGCCATTCTACTGGACAACTCCCCCGGCGGAATGCTGCCCGGGCAAACGTCTGCCGATGTTTCTCCGGCCGACACTCGCGAAGCGAGCTGCGCCGCGGCAAGCGACAGGTTTCAGTTGAATTCAGAAACTCTGCAAAGAACTCTCGAGCGTTTAGAGATTCCGTTCACCCTGGTTAGCTCAAGTAATCCTAATGACAAAGTTGTAACTGACGCCCTCCGTGCTAGGTCCGAATCATATTGGGTGTATTCAGGACCAGGCGGCGCGATACTTTCTAAATCCACTCTATCGATTGGCAAGTCTTTTATTCACGTTCATCCAGGCATTGTGCCCCGGTATCGCGGAAGCACTACGCTTTACTATAGCTTGCTTGAGTCGGGTAGCTGTGGAGCTTCTGCGATATTTCTTTCCGCAGACATAGATGCCGGCGGAGTAATTGCGACTAAGGAGTTCCCTCCTCCCGCCGATCGCCGAGAGATAGACTATCTTTACGACCCGCTGATTCGATCTGAGTTACTCGTGGATGTTCTCAAGCAGTACGCAAGAAACGGCAGCTTCAACTGCACTACGCAGTCCGGCCCTGCCCAAACTTACTACATCATGCATCCGCTCTTGCGGCACATCTGTATACTTTCAAACAGGCCGCTTAGTGGCCATGGCGCAAATGGACAATAAACTTAAATTTCAGACAAAAGCCCGAACCCTTGAATCCCTCAAACCGATCCTAAAGTCGGCTTCAATCAAATCGCTTTTTTACTTTAATGTGAATAACTGGTCTCAATCGTCTCAAGCTGTCCTCGATGAGATCGCTCAAAAGTTTGGCAATGCGAAACTGATAGTTCGTAGCTCAGCAATATCCGAAGACAGCGCCACCCAGTCTCTCGCAGGCGCATATCTGTCAGTTGCAGATGTTGACGCGACAAATCCCAGGCAGATAACGGAAGCAGTTAATAACGTTATTGCTTCCTATCCCGACAACAACCCTAACAACGAAGTTTTGATTCAGGAGCTCGTCGAAAACATAACTATGTCCGGCGTTTTGTTTACAAGAGAAATCGATTCGCTTGCTCCGTATTTCGTCATTAATTACGACACTAGCGGCTCTTCAGACAGCGTCACCTCAGGTACGTCCAGGGAAACCAAAACATATATGAGGTTTCGCGGATCCCCTTTTCAGCCTTCCGACAAGGCATTTGCCCATTTGATAGAAACAGCAAATGAGCTAATGCAACTTTTCGGTAACGACGCGCTTGATATTGAGTTTGCGCTCGATAAAAAAGGTGATTTGTTTCTGCTGCAGGTTCGACCGTTGGTTCGACCGGAGGGAAAACATGCGCCGACGGAAGAACATCTTGGTAAGTATTTAACCAAACTTTACAAAAAGGCCGAAAAGCTAAACACTTCGCACCCGGGACTTTGCGGTAAAACCGGCGCATACAGCGTCATGACCGATTGGAATCCTGCGGAGATGATCGGGAGACGCCCAAAAGGCCTGGCGAGGTCTTTGTATAAGGAGCTTATTACCGACTACACGTGGGCCTATCAGCGCGATAACTACGGTTACCGCAATTTGCGCAGCTACCCATTAATGATTTCATTCATGGGTCATCCGTACATCGACGTCAGAGTCAGTTTCAATTCGTTTGTCCCGAAAGCACTAAAAGATGAGCTGGCGGAGAAGCTCGTCAATTATTATATTGATTCTCTCAGCGCGAGCCCCAGCAATCATGACAAGGTTGAATTTAACGTCGTTTTTTCCTGCTTTTATTTAAATTTGCCTCAGCAACTTGAGATTCTTAAATCACATGGCTTTTCGGCTGAAGAGATAGAGGCGATCGAGTCCTCTCTGTTGAGTATTACGAACAACATTATTGATACTCACACCGGCCTGTATCGATTCGACCTTGAAAAAATCGATCATTTAAACCAGCGATTCTTTGAAGTAAGTAGCGGGGAACTGTCTCGCATCGATGAGATTTACTGGCTGATACAGGACTGCAAACGCTATGGAACGCTCCCCTTCGCTGGACTGGCGCGAGCTGGCTTTATTGCGGTGCAGATGCTGCGCTCGATCGTCGACACAGGCATTATAACGGAACAAGAACAGCAATTGTTCATGAATTCGTTAAATACTGTGGCCCGTCAACTTGCATCTGACTATAAGCAGCTTGGGAAAGGCGCAGATGGACGAAAAACGTTTCTAGATCGCTACGGCCATTTACGCCCCGGCACATACGACATTTTATCCCCGAACTACCGCAATGGATTCGAAAAGTATTTCAGCGCCGAATTGACTATGGCGGATGCTCCTTCGGAAGCCAAGTTTGAGTTTTCAAAAGAGCAGCTCGACTCGCTAGATAAAAAGCTCGCCCAGAACCTACTGGACCTTTCAGCGCAGGAACTGCTCCAATTTATTGAGGAGGCTATTCAGGGCAGAGAATACGCGAAATTTATTTTCACAAGAAATTTGAATCGGGTACTCGAGCTACTCGAAGAGCTCGGGCAGCGACACGATATCTCCACTGAGAACATGGCCCATGTCGAAATCAGCACCGTGCTCGATTTATACTCCAATTTGACCCACGAAGATGTTCGAGACGTATTACTTCGGGACATTGAGAAAAACAAAACACTCAGTGAGGTGGCTGATTTAATTTGCCTTCCACAGCTTATCGTAAACGGATGTGATGTATACGACTTTCATCTCAGCGAGATTGAGCCCAACTATATTGGAAGAGGAAAGGTTACCGAGCTAGTTGTTCGGGAAGGGGAGTTCGAAGTTAGCGATCTTGAGGGCAAGATTGTCTTTATTGCCAGCGCAGACCCCGGTTATGATTGGATTTTCACTCACAGCATTAAGGGACTAGTGACGATGTACGGGGGAGCAAACTCCCATATGGCAATACGCTGCGCGGAGCTGGGTATCCCAGCTGTAATCGGCTCCGGAGAGAGAAACTACTTGGAGTGGAGCGGTGCCAGTATGTTAGAGATAGACTGTGCAAATCGACAGGTCATTATTATAAGCTGAGAATCTACTAGGCTTTGAAAACAATACTTGCCACACAACGACTGATTGAAAACTCGACCTATCATGAGGTTCGAGATGCACTTGATATAAAATGGGGCGAATTCTTCCGCGAACTCGGAGCACAGCTTGTTCCCCTTCCGCTAAATTCCGATCTCGACTCATACATGAACAGCCTCAAAGTTGACGGGGTCCTGCTAACAAGCGGAAACGATCTTTCGACCTTTAGCAATTCTCACTTAAGTCAATTACGAGATACTTTTGAAACTGAAGTTGTTAAGCACTGCTTCAGCAATGGCACTCCACTTCTTGGAGTCTGCCGAGGGTTGCAGCTGCTGGCTAATTTTTTCGGAGGAACTCTTAAGGAGGTCGAAGGTCACGTGGCCGCGCCACATTCAATCAAGGTCGAGTCCAGCCCGCGCCTGCTTGGCTCGCTGCCGATTGAGATGCTCGTCAATTCTTACCACAACTACGCCCTCGTTGACCCTGGGCCAGAAATTGTTCCTATCGCCAAAGCTGCCGACGGTACAATCGAAGCGTTCGAACACTGTTCTAAACCAATTGCCGCGATCATGTGGCATCCCGAGCGAACTATGCCGTTTGCGAATCATGATAAGCAACTCTTTGAGACTTTCTTTTCACTTTCTTAGTAGGCTGAGCGTTCACGGATTATGAAAGCAATCGTCTTAGCAGCTGGACAAGGCTCACGTCTCAAACCCCTTACTGACGATCGACCCAAGTGCATGGTGGAATATCAAGGCAAAGCCTTAGTTGACTATATTTTAGAAACACTTCGCACGTGCAGCATCGACGACATAACGCTTGTTAAAGGATACTTAGCCGACACGCTGGTTCGCAGCGGAACCAAGAATTACGTTAATCCGCTATATGCGCGAACTAATATGGTTTATACTCTGTTCTGTGCTCAACCTGAGCTCAACGACGATGTGGTCATCACGTATTCCGATATTATCTATCGCCCGAACGTCCTTGAATCTTTACTCGCGTGCAGTGATGATTTCGCAGTCGTAATCGATAAAGACTGGCGGTCTCTTTGGGAATCTCGCATGGAGAATCCTTTGGAGGACGCTGAAACTTTAAAGCTCGACACTTCCGGCTTTATTAAAGAGCTTGGCAAAAAACCCTCGTCCTACAGCGAGATTGAAGGGCAGTACATTGGATTAATTAAAATCTCCAAGACCGCTATACCAGCAGTAATTGATTTCTATCACCACTTGGATAAGTCCGAAATTTTTGACGGCAAAGATTTTGATAATATGTATATGACTTCATTTATCCAACTCATAATCGACCGCTTAATGCCGGTAAAAGCTGTTCCGATTCACGGTGGATGGCTTGAAGTCGACTGCCCAACAGATCTCAGTTTGAATTTTTAGGAGGACATCCTCGATGGCGACAAGCACACCTTATGGCGGAAAAGATGTTTACGGCGATGCCTTTGCGATGTATCGCGCGAAGGCTGACGACTTCGATCATTTTGTAAAGTTCTTAGTTGATCGTTTGGCAGTAAACGGAATTGACTCATCGATTTTTAAGGGCAAAAAGTGCCTCGATGCTGGTTGCGGCAGCGGACGCGGTTCGATCTTTATGCTCTCCTGCGGAGCGTCTCATGTGACGGGAGTAGATTTGAGCGAGCAGAATGTTGAGACTGCTAGATTAGCCGCTCAAACCAAGAATTTTACCAACTGCGAATTCGAGCAGGGTGACGTTAATGCCCTGCAATTTGACGATGAGCAGTTTGACTTCGTTTGGTGTAACGGAGTCCTACATCACACCCCCGACACGGACAAAGGCCTGTTTGAAATCACTCGCGTCCTGAAAGTCGGAGGACATATGTGGCTCTACCTTTACGGCTCCGGAGGAGTCGAATGGGCAATCGTAGACGAGATCCGCGACCATTTTATTAAAGGTGTTGATTACGACACTTGTTTGGCAGCACTTCATTTGATTGACGATCACCTCGGCAGTATTTCTGAATACTTAGACAATTGGTATACGCCTTATCTACGCCGCTATACCGACGCTGATGTAACTGCTCGATTGAAGGAACTTTGCCTAAGCAGCACTCAGCGCCTCTTGAAAGATGTCGGTCAACGCGTGATCGATCTCTCACAGTCTGACCTACTCGGAGAGCAAAACCTGCGATACTTGCTTGAAAAGAAACAGCACCTGGAGCAGATGCCAAGCAATCACGTGCTTCCGGACATTAACGGGAAAGGTTCTGCCTACAAAGAAAGCCCCGAAACTATGCAAATCGTAAAAAGATGCAAGGAAGCTTTCGCAGTGCTGGAGACCCTGGAGCAACGCACAGGTCGCACAGAAAACATCGCACGAGTTGCCGCCGCAAGACTCTTAAATAACATTATCCTTACCGAGATGGAGCTCGGGGGGATTAGGGTCAAAATGCTTGAGCAGTGCTTGTCGCGAGTTATAGGAAGTCTAAGCGCTCTTACCGAGAGCTGCGGCTGAATCTTCACGTGCATCAGAGCGTTTCTTCGAAGGCAGCTGCGCGAGGCGCGTAGTTTCTGCAACTCCATAATTCGGCCCGTCTTCCCAGTTGTCGCAGCTTCGACAAAGCGGGATATTGTCTGCACAGCCTTTGATATGGTGCTGAAGGTATGCTTGATACTTCTCGTTGGTGTAGACTTCCTTAAGAGTATTCTCGTTGACATCTCCCATGATGTCTTCGCCCTTAAAATCTCGGTGACAAATCGAAACCGTTCCGTCCCAGTTAATCGCTGTTGAGTAGAACAGGAAGGCGCAGGGATAGCGGTCGGGGTTTATTTTTCGAATGAAGGTTAATCCGCCGGCGAAGTTGTGAATCTTCTGCACTTGAACTTCGTCAGCAATATCTTCCCAGATTTTTTTAAACTCTTCTAACTCTTCCGAGTTCTCATCTGTCCCGAGCATTTTAACTCTAATAAATGGCCCATCGAGATTGCGCTTTGCACGCTTATCGAAAAAGGCATGGACATTCGAAACAACTCGATCGTACATGTCCTTTCCCTTGACCTTAATAAAGCCCTCTGCTGTAACAGCGTCTACGCTCAGCGTAATATCGTCCACTCCGCTGTCGTAAATGCGGTCGATGATACTTTGGTCTTTAAAGGTTAAGTTTGTGTTGAAATGAATTATTTCAGCTGCCTTTTTCTCACGAGCATAAACAAGCATGTCAACGAATCGAGGATGCAGCAGAGACTCTCCGTCTTTATGCATGTTCAGAACTTTAATCGGACCTTCGGCAGCACATTCGTCTATGATTTTAGTGTAAAGCTCCCAGCTCATCATTCCTGCTTTGCGCATATTCGCATCGCGGGACTCTTCGTTGTGAGCAGGACACATGTAGCAGGAAAGATTACAAGCTAAGGTTGGCTCAATATTCAACATCAGCGGAAAGCTGCGGTCGCTTTCGGCGATAATCTCGGGCTTCATAAAGGAGTAAGACCCCTGCACGAAGTAATCTTTGAGCTTATTTCTGATCTTCATCAGTGCTTCCTTTCACAAATGAGCGGAGAACAGCCTCCCCCTCAAGGTGAGCCACTACCTCAGTGCTTAAGATGCATTAAAGGCAGCGAAGGATTTCCGACTTAATTCGGTGTAAATTAGTCAGTTCTTTCGGGCACATACTGCATACATGGTCAGGGCCATACATCGACTGGTCCAGCGTAAAGTGCTTTTCGAGAATTCTCGCGCCCCTAGAGCAGGCAACTATCGCGGCAGTGATGCCCTCGCTGTGATCGCTGAATCCGGCATAGCTTTCCGCAAAATCTACATGCGCCAACTTAAGGTCTTCCAGCGGAGTCGGATATTTCGACACGCAGTAGAGGAAGTCAACTTTTGCGGAACCATTAATCTGAGGAAACTCCGGGCCGTCCCACATACCCAGAGATACGAGGATTGGTTTACCAGTGGCCGCGATTGCATCAATTAGCGCAGCATCCTTAACGGATCGTGACGCCACCTTGTATCGTTCGACTCCGCACTCCTCCAGCCAGCCGACCCGTTCCACGTCAAACACTGACGCCATAAACTCAATGTCGACTTTTTTGCATTCCTGAGACAACAACATTAACTGCTCTCGCGAGAGTTCGGTCTTGCAATTGTACTCGAACCACTCGTTGCCTTCCTTGGGAAACAGCGCTCGAGCATCGTACACTTGAAACTTCGCGACATCCGCGCCGCATTCCTTGGCTGCATGAATTAGCTCAATCGCTAGATTCATCTCTCCGTTATGGTTCTGCCCGATTTCAGCAATTATTTCCATGAACATTCTCCAGCCAAAGATTAAGCATTATGTAGGAAAAAACAGTGTGCCCATTAAGTCGCTGCGGATCTTTTAACATCGCATCGGCCTTCTTCCCAGCATCCTTCTGGATTAAACCATGTCGGAGCAGTGCTGAATTTCCACTAAACGCCTCATCAAAAAGGTCTCGCCACTGCTCAGTCAGCCAATGATCGATAGGGACATTAAAACCGTGTTTGGGCCGCTCAGTAACATCGGGCGGCAAAAGGCCGGAAAACGCCCGGCGCAACGCCCACTTTAAGGTTCCGCCCCTAACCAGTTGACTAAATTTAAGGCGATTAGCATGGGCCATCACTGATGGAGCTGCGAAGGGAACCCGGCCTTCAACTGAAAAGGCCATGGTCATTCGATCTACTTTTTGCAGCATCTCAAACGGAAGATAACATTCGCGATCTTGACGAATAAAGTCGATACTTTCCCAGTGCTTCTTAGAATTAAATTTTTCAAATATTCGCAGAGAAGAACTGACTTCAGCGAAGCAGTCTTGATTAAAAATTCCGGCCTTTTCGCTTTCTGCAGCATAATAATGCCACGCCCAAGCGCGCTCCTGAGGACTCATTCCCGCCAATATCTCAAGGCGACGCTCTAAATCCATCCCAAAGTTTTGAAACGACACCACTCCGTCATAGGTTACCGGCTTCGACTCGACATTTGTTTGGTCGAAGTACTCATACCAAGAATAACCGCCGAAATTTTCATCTGCAGTATCCCCAGATAACAACACCTTAATACCCCTTTCTCGCGCTGCGCGAGCAATCGATAAGATGCCTAGCCCGGAGGAAACTGAAAATGGTTGATCCGCGTGATAACAAAACTTCATTAAGTCATCACGAAATACCTTCTCAGTAACTCTTATCAAATGATTCTCAACGCCCAGAGAATCGGCAAAGGCTTTCGCATGCGGAGATTCATCTGCGCGCCCGTGATACGGATCGGCAACGTCCTCAAAGCCAATCGTGAACGTGACGAGGTTGGGCACTTCTTTTGCGGCCATAGCAGTAACAATAGAGCTATCCAAGCCGCTGCTCAGAAAAGTCCCAATCGGAACATCCGACAACAGCCGTGAACGAACTGCTTCGCAGACCACTTCGCGAGTACGCTCAACTGCCTCCTCATCGCTGAATTCTGCTGCACTATCGTCGAACAGGTTTCGATAGGGCCGCACTCTGATACTACTCTCATCAGCAATCAGCAGGTGTCCGCGCGGGAGCGCAAAAACATTTTTGTAAATCGTCTCCGGTTCCGGCACCCAAAGGAATGTCGGAAAATCCCAGAGCGCCTGGTAATTTAGTTCTAAGTTAAGTTTGGTAAACTGACTTAGGCTTTTTATTTCCGAGGCGAATACGATTTCGCTATTTGAAAGCTTGGCATAATAAAGCGGCTTTTCACCGGGAAGGTCTCTAGCGAGGATTAACTTTTGTTCATCTTCTATCCAAAGCGCCGCAGCAAACATTCCGTCAAGGTGTTCGAACAGATCTTCACCGTATTCACGATATAAGTGGCAGATTACTTCGCCGTCGGAACTTGTGCGAAATCTACAGCCCTTCGCCTCCAGGCGCGCTCGCAGCTCAGGAGAATTGTAAATCTCACCGTTATACAGCAGCACCACGCTGCGATCTTCGTTAAAGAGCGGCTGATTACCGGTGTGAAGATCATTGATGCTGAGTCGGGTCATCCCGGCAAAATACGGCGCGCTATGAAAAAAGCCCTGCGAATCGGGTCCGCGGTGAGCAAGCACGCGCACCATATCCTTGAGCACTCCTGAATCAAGCTGCTCTCGGCCGTACTTATAACCAGCAATTCCACACATTTTCAGCCTCTTGCTTAATATAAAGACTATAACCTAATCTATTCCCACCGTGCACTGCCGGCAATATTTGTTTCTCTACAACATCGGAGAGATGCAGGGGTATCTAATGAACATAATTGCGATTGTCCAAGCAAGGTTGGGTTCAACTCGCCTGCCAAGAAAGGTGCTGGCCGACCTTGCCGGGCGACCCTTGATTCATCATGTATTCGAGAGAGTTTCTGCAAGCTCGAAGGTAACTGGCTCCATCCTTGCGACCACAGACGCCCCGGAAGATGATGAACTTTCGAATTGGGCCCTCGAAAACCAATTGTTAGTTTTCAGAGGATCGCAGGAGGACGTACTAGAGCGCTTTTACTATGCGGCACTGGCTAGCAACGCTGATATTATTGTTCGCATTACTGCCGACGACGCCTTTAAAGATCCCCAAGTTATCGACAGTGTTGTTTCTGCTTTGCTTTCCAATTCCGCAGAATATGCGAGCAACACCATCGAGCCAAGCTTCCCGGAAGGCGTAGATGTTGAAGTTTTTCGATTTGACGCTTTGGAACGCGCTCACAAGACTGCTTCGCGTCTGTTCGAACGAGAGCACGTCACACCCTATATTTGGCAGAATCCCGAACTGTTCAAACTCGAAAGCGTAGTGAACGCACGCGACCTATCGCATATGCGTTGGACTATCGATACTCAAGCGGATCTAGATTTTGCTAGAGCAGTTTACTACAAACTATATCAGCCCGGAAAAGTCTTCCTGCTTGAAGATATCATTACTCTGCTAGAAAGCTCGCCGGAAATATCAAAACTGATGCCAAAAATTCCGCGAAATCAAGGACTGACCAAATCGATGGAAGGTGAACAATGAAGCGATTTAGTGACGCTGAGTATAAGTACGTCAAAGAAGTACTCGATGGTGAATTCCGCGCATCAAATATGTCCAAAATGATTGCCCGCTTCGAGAGTGCTTTTGCGGAGAAATTCGGAACCGCATATGCCATTTCTCACAATAGCGGAACATCGACGCTGCATTCAGCGGTTGCGGCCGTCGGCGCAAGCGACGGTGGTGAGGTAATCGTGCCGCCGCTTACTATGGCTAGCACCACTCTTTCTGTCTTATACGAATCCGCAATTCCTGTATTTGTCGACGTTGACCCGAATACATTTAATCTTGATCCTAGCAAAGTCGAACAAGCAATCAGCCCAAGGACTAAGGCCATCATGCCCGTTTCGGTGTACGGCTTATCTCCCGATTTCGATCCGATTATGCAGATTGCCGCGAAGCACAACCTTAAAGTCATTGAGGACGATGCCGAGACTTATTTGGGTAAGTACAAAGGTCGATTGGTTGGCTCGATCGGCCACTTATCGAGCTTCAGCCTGCAAGGCTCAAAACATATTACCTCCGGCGAGGGCGGGGTTGTGTTAACAAACGACGAAGCTCTCGCCGATAAAGTTAGGCAATTTGCAATTGTCGGCTATGACATAGTTCGTGCGAAAAGCGGCGAGCTGACTCGAAGCAAAGTGCAAAGCCCTGACTTCATCCGCCATACGTCACTTGGCTTTAAATATAAGATGTCCGACATCTGTGCTGCAGTAGCTTTGGGGCAACTCGAACGATTAGATGAGCTTGTAAAAATGAGACAGCTTTGTGGAAAGACATTCAAGGCTGCCGTTGAAGGCTGTGACTGGATAAAACCGCAACTCGCAGGTCCGGACTTCGAACACTCTTACTACACTTTCGCGGCTCGCCTTGACTTGTCACAAGTAGATTTTTCCTGGCACGACTTTCGCTCTAAATTCATTGAGCTCGGAGGCGACGGATTTTACGCGGCTTGGCGACTGACCTATCACGAACCGATGTGGAAATCTCAGGATTTTCGCATCCGCAATGTTGTACAGCATCCGAGATATTCTGCGAATTTTGTCGAAACTTGCCGAAGCAGCTGCCCCAATGCCGAATTAATTCAACCGCAGATAATGCAGTTTAAAACAAATTATTATGAGTCTTCTGAGGTAGAACAGCAGGCTGAAGTACTTCAGCGGACAATTAAATTCTTCGAAGGTTAATTTTACGAGTTTAGTTTGATGTGAGTTTCCAGCTCTTTGGAACTCTCATAATTGCACTCCCAGAGAGATTCTCCGGCGGCAGCAAATCCAAGTCTGGCCAGCACCGGGGGAACAACTCCGTTACGCTCGGTTTGGACAAACTCGGCATTTATTCGCTCGCATGCTTTAGAGCCGGCTAAAGCACGGATGTAATTAAAAATGGCCTCTTCAAGCGTGCGAGAAAAAACGCGGCAACTCATAACCCAGTTGTCAATCACCAGGGCATTACCCTCAAAGCGACCCACAACAGATGAAATAATTCCATAAAAGCTGAATTTGTCTTTAAGCGTAACTGTTAGACAGAAGCGGTCCGCATCCTGCATGAAACCACGCAAGTCCTGGCTCAAGTAGCGCTTGGTGGTTAAATTAAACTGATTAGTTTTAAGCATCAGCTGCTCTAATCGCGGAAGGTCATCGGTGACGGCAGGTCTAATTTCGGCTGACATAACTAGGCTCGACAAGAATTCTCCTAGGTCAGCACCTGAGGCATTCGCCTCCTTAACTTTTCGCGTGGCATAATATGATGCAGCCCGGGCGGAGTCCTCCTCCGTCACTGACATTTGGTCAAAGAAATGCCGCCGCTCAATTAAGCGGATGAATTCAGCCGGATCTGAGCCGAGTTCAACCACGGCGACCTTCGGTACACTATCTCTAATCTGCGCACACTCCACCGGATTGTCATCAACCATTACTAGACTATCCAGCCCGATGTTGAGTTCATCGGCGATCTGACTTAAGTTCCCCCCTTTGTCAGCCCAATTGCAGCAAAAGACCGAAAAGTCACTCAAGTCGAGCGGCATTGCAGGGTGAGAGGTAAAAACCTCTTCGGCAATCTTTGGTTCGTTCTTACTATTTACAGCAAGAATAACCCCTCTGGCCCTAAGCCTTTTTAAGTAGCAGCAAAAGTCGTAGTAAGCTTCTCCTTCGGCCGACTCTGGCCCAAGCCGAATGCCGGCAAGACCGTCGTCGCCGATGACTCCACCCCAGAGCGTGTTATCTAAGTCAACGACCAAGCATTTCTTCGAGCCCCCACTAAACGCGCGATACAATCCTACAAAAGCGCGCGCATAACGAGACGCATGTCTTGGGCTAAACCCGTGCTTGCTGTGATAATACCACTTGGGCTCAAACCAACTCTCATAGCCGACTTGACTAGCCAAATCAGCAACACTTAGAATTTGCACATCTCCTTCTGCACGGCTCCACAGCTTCTCGTTAACTAGCTCCACAAACGAACTGCGTGACCAGTGCACACTACGTTCTAAACGACCCAAGCCTCCATCTCGAGGCTTCTCAAAGTCATGCTGCACGATCTTGGCACCCGCTTTAACAACAAGCTTTTCCCAAAGCGATGCCAATTCACCGACTGCTTGTTCGGCGAGCCTTTCGACCTCTTCCGCAGACTCAAAGGCGTCGGGGTATTCGTTCAGATTGCGCAGACCCGTGGCGAACAAAACAAACTCGGCGTTAAACTGATAGAGCCCGCTAGCTTCGTTCAACACTTCCATTTTGTAGGTGTCGTAGTCAGATACGTAAAGCGTAGGAAGTACACCTTCAGAGAGTAAAAAAACTCTTAAAGCGAGTTCAATAGGCTGGGTTGTGTATCCGCCGAGAATGGCAAATCGAACCGACTTTATCGCGTCCGAATTTCGCAGAATCTCTTCGTGTTTAAAAATCTGTCGCTCAAGTTTTTGTAGGTCAGAAACGCTTAGCTCTAATTGACATAAGGAACTCAACTCGCCGATAGCCTCAACGACTTGACCAGTCTCAAGCCTGCCAGAGAACGAATCTATCTGCTCCCGAATACTCATTTTGCTAAACTTTTTTAGTCAAGTAACCTGCAACCGTCGGCCGTTTTTCAACTGGTCTTTCTTCATAGGCGTACTCAACCTGCCTGCTGCAAATCTTCCAACCCGCTTGCTCAATCTGCGCCTCCACTTCTTTGGGAGAACGGTAGAGGTAAATGTGGTCTGTGTGCCCAGCGTTAATCGCAGCAGTAATATAACCCCATCCACCAGGTCGGACGGCCTCATACAAACCGCAAATAAAAGTCTGAGGATCTTCTAAATGCTCCAGCACTTCCTGGCTAATAACAAAGTCCGCTTTCTCTTCGATCGGCGATTCGATGATATTTTC
>JAGRAN010000040.1 GCA_020434585.1 Bdellovibrionales bacterium | reverse complement strand
TTAGGTGAAGATTAATAGTTGATCAGAAACGTCGGTTGACTTCTCTTGATATTCCGCACACATTGCTACGGACTACACTCGCTTCAGCTGAGATGAAGTAAACTCCCGTTGGAGTTCAAAATCGATCGCAATTTTCGTATAAATTATTGGACGGGATGTACTAAGTCGACAATTCGCGCAGCCCATTTTTCCGCAGTTTTTGAGTAAGAGATCCATGATATTAGATTTTGTATTCGAATCCGATTCCTATGAAAATCGAGAACTCGCCGTAAGCGTAAGGAAGTTCGCAGAAGCTAATCTCGGCGAAGTCGGTTTTGATCGTGCGCATTTTTCAAGAATGGGCGAACTCGGCCTCACCGGCATGTCACTTGATGAGCGCTACGGCGGCAGCGCAATGGAATCGCTTAGCATCGCATCTGCGTTGTTTGAGATCTCTCGTATTCAGTTAGGACCGACCATATACTTATCAGTCCATTTAATGGTCGCTAAGATTATTCAGCAGTACGGCGCAGACGAAAACGCCGATCTACTTCACGAGATGGCTGCAGGCAGAGCGCTCGGAGCATTTTGCCTCACTGAAGCACAAGCCGGCTCTGACGCATATGCACTGCGTACACGCGCCGAGAAAAGCGGCAACTCGTGGACAATCAATGGCGAAAAAATCTACATCACCAGCGCTGGGCTAGCTGACGCTTACGTCGTATTTGCGCGAACAAGCGACGACAAGAAAAACGGAATCACAGCGTTCCTGCTGCGCAAAGATCATCCGGGTATGAGCTTCGGCCCCCATGAGAAGAAAATGGGAGCTGAAGGATCTCCAATTGCAACCGTCACCTTTGAGAACTGCAAAGTTGACGACAGTGCCCGCCTGGGCGAAGTCGGCGGAGGATACAAGATCGCTCTTTCCGGACTGAATCGTGGACGCGTATCCATCGGCGCTGCCGCGTGCGGACTTGCCTCGCGGTCAATTGAGATCGCTCGTGCACACTTGGCCGAGCGAACCCAATTTGGACAGGCTCTCGCTGACTTTCAGGGTTTGCGCTTTATGCTTGCCGATATGGCTACCCAGCTTTACGCATCAATTCTGCTAACACGCGACGCGGCCCAACGACTTGATAGCGGCGGAAAGCAAAACTGGCCCTCATCAATGGCCAAGTTTTTCGCGTCGGATGCAGCAATGAAAATTACCACCGACGGCGTTCAGCTCCTGGGAGGAGCCGGTTACCTGGCAGACTATACCGCTGAGCGATTGATGCGCGACGCGAAGATGCTGCAGATTGTCGAAGGGGCTAATCAGATTCAGCGCTTGATCGTCGCGCGTGCACTGTTTGACGAACTCGCCTAGGCGGACACGGATGCAAACTGACTGCGCATCCACCAATTTTGGAGATTATCCGGATTGGTCCACTCGCGCTTGCCCCAGTTCGTTTGCAGGCAGTAATTAAATACGAGAGGTCCGTAATCCTTAAACAGCGGGGCTGGCGTGACCAGTCCTTCCAGCGTTCTGTTCGTCAGCGACATATCAAAGCGCGGGTTAGCCGCCATGTAAGGCAGTAAATGCAAAATTTCTTTCAGCACGCGCAGACCACGACTGAACTGTTCCTCGATATTCTTGAATCCACCGCGATATAAATGACTGAAAGTATCCGGTGAAATCAGTTGAGGAGCCTGCAGCAGCGAGAGACCTCTGCGTCTAGCTTCGTTAAATGTTTTTAGTACAAGGTCGACGATCTCGCGCAGAGTGCTTTCGCGCCCGACTCCGGAACAAAGGTGGTAGCACAAACCACTTTCCTGAGAAGACTCCGCTAGAGCTATAACGGCATCCGCCACGTAATCGACGGGCACAAGATCGCACGGTGTATTCGCCCTTGCAGGCAGCACTTTGAATAATCCGGAGGCGATATAGCGCGCGGGGATATAAATTACATTGAAAGCTGAAGTCGCGCCGGTGATGCTATCACCAACAATCATGCTTGGCCGAACAATGCATGTCTTAAGGTCGGAACTCGCCGCACGAACGAGCTGCTCGGCTTCGGCTTTTGACTGTTCGTAGCCGTTTCTAAACGAGCGATTAAGGCAAAGGTCAGAACTTGCGACGACCTGATCGGTGTCCCCTGCTACGTAAGCCGTCGAAACATGAAGTAATGAACAGGGCGTCTCCGCGCTCTTGGAACATTCCCGGGCGAATCGTAAAACACGCTGGGCGCCGCCCACATTTGCAGCACGGGCATCCACTAGGCTTTGGCCTAAATCTGTCGAGGCGGCACAATGAAAAATTTGGTTTACGTCGTTAGAAAGATCTTTAATCGCGCTGTCGCCAAGACCAAAGTTTTCAAGGGACAAATCGCCTTCGAGAACGCGGACCCGTTCTGAATACTTACCGGCGAGCGACTCGCCAAAGGTTTCATTTAAAATTGTTCGAACGCGCTGCTGAGCACTTTGCTCTTTGGAGGCACGCACCAGGACAAGGACGGTTTCGTCCGGTGAGGCGACTAGCATTCGACCTAAAACTTCACGCCCGAGAAAACCAGTAGCTCCTGTCAAAAATATCATCGTCAGCCAGTTCTAAAGTCCCAACGGAATAAACACAGTAAAAATTAGCGTGAAGAACCGGGAGTCGGCCCCTGGTATGGAGTATTCGGATTGTGATCCAAATACCTATCTTCCCAGTCTTTTGTTTCGCCACGACCGTACTTGGTCGATTCTTCAATTTCCTTGCGCAGCTGGTCAATCTCCTTCTGAGTTGAGTCGGCTGGCCTTGGAATGCGGTTAACCGGCTGCTGCGGCGGCGGAGCATCCGAACTGCAAGCAACTAGGCTAATCATAAACGACAAAACAATCAATCTGAGCAGCATTTTATCCTCACTAAACTGCCGACTTGCCGAGCAGCACGGCAGAGCCTAAAAGCTAGCATAATTCTTGTAGGATGAGTATTAGATTGCGTCGTTTCAATAAAACCCAAAGTGTGTATACTCCCTTAGGTCCAACAGACATATTTTATGACGCTATCTTAGCACGGAGTAACTGTGGCTTCCGAAAAGCATATCCTGGTTATCGACGACGACATCACCTCTTTGGACATCGTTTCTTACCTATTCGAGGAACGTGGGTATGAGGTTGAGCGCTGCGCGGACGGTCACGCAGCAATCGAGTATGTTAAATCCAACAAGCCCGATATTTTGCTTGTCGACTTAATGATGCCCCAAATCAACGGAGCCGAAACTGTTAAGGAAATTCGAGCGCTGGGACTAACTGATACTCCAATTATCGCCTTTACCGCTGTAGACGATCCCGACGTGCACGCCGAAGCTCGAAAAGCTGGCTGCGACGAAGTCCTGACCAAGCCGCTGCATCCAAAGAAACTCCTCGAGAAAATTGAAAAGTTTCTAGTTTAACTCGACAGTTAAAAACGTTTTTCCGATTATCACTTCGTCGCCATCTTTAAGGGCGTGCCTAGCACCCTCTTCCAGGCGCTTGCCTCGATTGACGAAAGTGCCGTTCATACTGCCTGCGTCCTCCAGGCTAAGGTTTGAACCGTCGAAGTGCAGTAGAGCATGACGCCGGGATACTTTCGCTTCTGGGTCGTGGTTTTCAAGATCAACTTCCGGAAATGCACCCGCGTCGGGGTCCCAGCGGCCAATCAAGCTTTCGCCCTGTGGAATTTCGAACCGTTTACCTTTCGTTTCTCCGCGTGAAACAACGAGATAAGCGGAAATCGAAGTATCCTTGGCTTGACTCATACTTGAAACCCTATCTACTTAAAATTGCTGAAGATGCCTTCAAACTATACTGCTTTTCACCCGGAGTCATCGACGCTCAGACAAATCTTCACAGCGAAGTAAATTAGTCGCCACCGCAGCCATCGTCCGGCGCATCTTATAGTAGTAGATGCCTTCAACAGAGCTCGGGGAGCTTAAACAATGCCCCGACGGGACCTGAATTGGCATAGCCAGAGCTATTGGATATAATAGGGAGAGCTGAGGACTGGAGAGCCCCGGCGCCAAAAGATTTTAACTTAATGAGGTAACTAGCTAAAAAGACACACTTTTAGCTAAGTGGAAAACTTACACGATTTATAGATTTAACTTTCCCTTAGAGCCAAAAAGCGGACTCAGAGGATTGAACGAAATAATAGGAGAAATTGGGTCAACAAAGAAATTTATAGATTTAGAGCGAGCCCCGCACAATTTCGGAGTCATGCGAAGTCTCCCGGGAGCTCAGAACGAGGATAATTAACGACGCGACACTCAGCGCTTCCTCATTTACTAAAGACAGAAGCTTTTAAGAATCGAACGTTTAAATGACACTTGACCGACTCGCCGAAGTAGATCGGCCAGACAGAAAAAGAAAATCGCTTAAGTGTTCACACCTCCGGGGAGTTAGTCTCCTATCGGCCAGGTGAAGCAGCCGCTGGCGCTTAGCGCCGCGTTCTAAAAAGCTGTCTTCAAATTGGAAGCGTTGGCGGACCGTCAACAAGATTTGCGCAATTAAGCAAAAGTTGACTTAAACGTGGGACACGAACCGCACTTACATTACTGCTGCTTTAGTGATTTCAGCGCTATCGCAGCGTGCATGGTGTAGTGCAGCAATAACGGAATCGCATCCGCCCGCTTTACCGCCGAACTGTCGCGTTAGAACCTAACAACAGAGGTCTGACATGGCGCGACGTATGCTGATCAACGCAATTCACCCCGAAGAATGCCGGGTTGCGATTGCGGAAGACGACCGCCTGCTCGAACTAGAAGTCGAGCGGGCAAACTCCGGCCAAATCCGGGGCAATATTTATAAATCCACAATCACTCGAATCGAGCCAAGTCTGCAGGCCGCATTTTTGGACATCGGTGCTGAACGTAACGGCTTCCTGCAAATTAACGACATCCACCCGTCGTACTTCAACAACTGGCCGCAGGAAAACTCAAACGGCAGAAGATTCAACCGCCCTTCAATCCAAGACGTGCTTGAGGCGGGCCAAGATCTAATCGTGCAGGTGGTAAAGGATGGACGGGACGCCAAAGGTGCGACATTAAGCACGAACTTATCCTTGCCCGGCCGCTACCTGGTGCTGATGGTCGGCAATCAGCGCGGCGGTGTTTCGCGCAAAATTAGCGACGAGAGTCAGCGCAAGCAGCTGCGGCAATCTGTTGATCGGCTAGAGATTCCCCCAGGAATGGGAGTTATTGTCCGCACCGCCGGCATTAACCGTTCATTTAACGACTTGCAGCGTGACTTAGATAGCCTGCTCGACCTTTGGCGCAACATCGTTGTCGGCAGCCTAGAAGAACACACTCCGCACCTACTTTACGAAGAAAGCGGCTTAGCGATTCGCACAATCCGAGATTACTTGACGCCTGATATCGATGAAATTTTAATCGATGAACCGCGGATCTATGAGCAAGTTCGCTCGTTCGTTTCTAAACTCATGCCGCAGGCCGTGGAGTCAGTTCGTTACTACGAAGAAAGACAGCCGCTGTTTGCGAAGTTCCTGCTAGACGATCAGGTTGAAGCAACTAATCAGCCGGAAGTTGTTCTGCCTTCTGGTGGTTCGATTGTTATCATTCCGACTGAAGCTGTAGTTACGATTGACGTAAACTCAGGACGCGCAACCGGCCAAGCCGACGTTGAGGAAACAGCGTTCGCCACGAACAAAGAGGCGGCTCAGGAAATCGCGCGGCAGCTTCGTTTGCGTGACCTTGGCGGTCTAGTCGTAATCGATTTCATCGACATGTGGGACAAGCGTCACAAGCAGCAAGTTGAACGCACGCTCAAAGACGCTGTGCGCCGAGACAAAGCCAAAATCGAAATGGGCCGAATTTCGAAATTCGGCCTGCTCGAAATGTCGAGACAGCGCTTAAAAGCCTCGCTTGTCAGCCAGAACTATACCGGCTGCCCGCATTGCAGTGGCTCCGGTCGGGTGAAAACTCCTGACGCCGCTGCACTAGAAGCGTTGAGGAAACTGCAGTCAGCTGTTGCCACCGGCGGCGTCTCCGAAGTTCGCGTGCGCCTAGCACCTCCTGCTGCGCTGTTTCTGCTGAACAACAAACGCTCAACACTTGCACAGCTTGAAGCGGCGACAAATACTACTATCCTCGTTTACGCCGACGGACGGATGAAACTCGGTGACTACGAACTCGAGTTGGACGGCGCGCTTAAAGGAACCAATGTTCAGACAAGCGAACGACCTGCGCGATCAAATGATCGCAGCGGAGGAGACCGCTCCGATCGCCGCTCAAAAGGTCGCAATGATTCCCGCCGCTCTCAGTCGAATCGAGGCAGCAGCGGAGGTGGCGGCGGAAGAAGAACTCGTCAAAGCGATGACAGCAGTGAGCGTAGCGATCGTGGGGACAGACGCGGCGGCCGAAGAAATAATAAAGGACGCCGCGGCGGCGCTAACTCAAACAATCGCAGATCTTCTCGAAAGAATTCTGATAATAACAAACGAGGTCCTAGACCAAACCGACAGCACGCCGGCGAGTCTGAGAATGATTCGTCGAACACTGAGAATCGTTCGGCTTCAACAGAGTCGAGTGTAAACGACTCCCAGCCAATTGCTCCAAAAACCACTGCAGCTCCCGCTGTCGAGTAAAATTTCTATGAGCAGGGGTCAGCTCTGGCTGCCCCCTGACTCAAACCAAGCAAAACCCCTCCCCCTCACCAATTAATATCTTGTCGGTAGGTTGTGCCGGTGTTAACTTTAAGTTACTTAACGTTTAAAGAACTTTCCGTTTAATCAAAAGGCCTTACAACTCTAGCGATGGCTATTCGTCAAGAAAACACCAAAGCTTCCTTCAGTGATTCTGATAATCAATCTGAGGGAATACTCTATTTGTCCCCCGACAGCATAGTTGCGGGCACCCCAGTTCCCCTCGGGGCAGAAAGTGCGGTTGTCGACCCCCAGGTCATTGAAGCGCGCAGCCGATGGCTGGCCGATCCGCAAATCGGGCGAACCTTCAAGGAACAGCTGAGCGAGCTCGCCGCCTTAGTTTCTAATGTTACTGAAGCCTACACCGCAGCGATTCTAGTTCGCCTTCCCGGAGAAGACGACTTGCGGGTAGCCGGAGTTCAAACTCTTAGCCGCGACTTCAATTACAGCGCCAAGATTTCACCCGGCAGCGGGTTGATCGGATGGACTCTGCAAAATGCTTCTAGGATTTCAGTCGCCCCGTTCGAACATGACGCGAGCACGCTGGTTATTTACAAGCGCGATCAAGGGTTAAAAAGTTTTGTCGCTATCCCCATCACCAACAGTGCCGGCGAAGTGTTGGGCGTAATCTCCTGCGACAGCAAAAAGAACTACGCTTTTGCAAAACTCACCGAAAAAATCCTCCACGACTTTGGAGTTCAGGCCCGTTCGATTATAGAACTGCACCGCGCACTCGATCGCCGGAAGGTAGTCGTTCGACCGGATCAAAACTTTTTATTGATGGAGACGCTTGAAAAGCTCTATCAGTCGGAAACCGAAGAGGAACTACTAAGCACCTCGTCTCAAATTCCGCAGGAAATCGTTGAGCGCGACGCGACAATAACGATGACCACATCCAAAAACGGAGTTGGAACTGGTTCTTTCTACTCCGCGGGCAACAGCCACATAGAAAACCGACTGCTTGAGCTTGTTTGCCGCCATAATAAAGTAATCTGCTCCGAGCGCAGCGTTCAGGCCAAAAGCCGCGACGACGATCAGCAGCGTTCGTTTCTCTCCGTTCCCTTCCACGTCATGGGGCGCGAAGCTGGATCGATTAATTTGTTGAGCAGGCCGTTCCGCTCATTTGAGCCGGCACAGATTTCCGTCATTGAACGTCTGGCTGGCGCTGTTGGAGCAACGCTGGAACGGCTGAGGCTGCGCGACCGTTTTTGCAATCAAGCGGAACCGACGGGCCTACTTTCATGGAAGCATTTTGCCGTTAAAGCCAATCTGCTGCTTGCCGAATTCCGCAAGCGCGGAGCCAATGGTGCTTTGATTAGAATCTCGATCGACTGTTTTACAGAAATCGAAGACGTGGCCGGGGTCGACACGGCGACTGCTGTTATCAATAAAATTATTCGCCTGCTCGATCAGGTCAAGCGGCAGGACGGCGCGGCGTGCTCTCTCTACGGCCATCACGCACTGCTCCTGGTTGACGCCGCTCACGCAGAAAAAATCATCCACCGGCTGCGAACAATTATGTCGCGGTTTTCAATCGAAGAGTTCTCAAACGATCCGGTACTGTCTGGGCTAAGACTCGGAGAAATTATTACTTCAGGGATTCGCACGACAATTGCCCGCTCCCCTCAGGACGGCGAAAGCGTGGAGACCCTTTGTGCACGCACGTTAAGTGATCTAAGCAAACAACCAACGGAGGCAACACCGAATGTTCGGCAGTGGGTATGACAGCGCCGCAGACAGCGACGTGGAGTTTTCAAGCGGAATAATTCAGCACGACCTGATTCGACCGCATTCAGATTTCCCGACCAGAGAGGAGCGCAACTTTTCGTGGCGTGACTTTTTCAACGGATGGATCGGCCAAGACATGGCAATGGATCTTGGAACGGCGAACACCTTAATCTACGTGCGCGGAAGGGGCATAGTTCTAGACGAGCCGTCTGTTGTGGCGGTTAGAGAGGACGACCGAAGAGTCGTCGCCGTCGGCAGAGCGGCAAAAACGATGTACGGCAAAACTTCCCGAGCGATTCGCGCGGTTCGTCCGCTGAAAGATGGAGTGATTGCCGACTTCGATATGACCCACCTAATGATCAAAGACTTCATCACTAGGGTCTCAAAGAAATGGCAGCTGCGCCGCCCAAGAATTATTGTCAGCGTCCCCTCAGGCATTACCATGGTGGAGAAGCGTGCAGTTATAGACGCTGCGCTATCTAGCGGTGCTCGGCAGATTCATTTAGTTGAGGAGCCGATGGCTGCTGCAATTGGCGCCGATCTCCCTGTCAATGAAGCCGGGGCAAGCATGATCGTCGACATCGGTGGAGGCACCACAGAGGTAGCCGTGATAACTCTCGGCTCAACTGCCTACTCAGAGTCTGTTCGAATTGCGGGCGATGAAATGGACGAGGCTATCGAGCAATTCATTCGACGTGCATTTAATCTGCAGATCGGAATCTTCGAAGCGGAACGCATTAAGCTTGCAATCGGATCGGCCATGCCGATGGCAGAGTCCCGTGAGTTAAAGATCTTCGGGCGAGATCTCGCATCCGGCGTGCCGCGTGAAATGATTATCGACGACAGTGTAGTGCGCAAGGCACTCCAAGAGCCGGTAAGCTCGATTGTCGATGCTGTCCTGCGAGCGCTGGAGCGAACCAGTCCAGAACTTGCGGAAGACATCATTAAGAAAGGTGTTTATGTCGCTGGGGGCGGGGCACTGCTCGCTGGTCTGGCGGAGCGCTTGAGCTTGGAGACAGGGCTGCGATTTTATCGTGCCGCCAACCCGCTGACTGCAATCGTGCGCGGAGCTGGACAAGTTCTTGAAAGCTTTAAGGATTACCGCGACGTCTGCATAGCTTAGACTGGGTACCGCTTAAGCTCTGTGGTAGGCTTACAGAATGAACAGAGCCATCAGCGCCATAATTTTAGCGCTCACTGTCTCCGGGTGCAGCTTCACAGCCGCCCCGGAGCAAAACAGCGCCTTAATGAAAGAGCTTGCTGCCGCCGGCCGCGTAGAAGTAAGTCCCGACAATCCATACATCGCTTCAAATCTTTACCTCTCACGAGAAGCGGACCGCAGTGAAACTCTGCGCGGGTTCTTAGAGCACCGCGGAAACCCTAACGAGCTTGAACTATCGCTTGACGAGTCAAACGAACCTAACGCCCGTTTCTTCTATCAAGACAGCTCCCAAGCTTATACTTTGCACAAGCGCAGCGGAGAGTGGATTATCCTCAGCGCAGATAATATGGCTCCAGCTTCCCCACAAGCCGTCGCTCAAGTAGAAAGTCTGCCGCCACCGGTGATGAAAAAAGAAATGCTGGCACGCTCATTACCCGTCGAAAAACCCAAGGCGAGAATGAAGCCGGCCGCCAAAGCGCCGCAGGCTTTCACACTAGAAGCTTCAGGAGACGTGATTCATCGCGTTACCTATCCCGGAGAGACCCTGCGCTTGATCGTCAGCTGGTATACCGGCGACATGGAGAATTTGGATAGAATTATTCGTATTAACAGCATCGATCATCCGAACATGCTCAAGCTGGGCCAAAACGTCCGCATACCCAGATATCTGCTTACCAACCCTACCCCGTTGACTGAACGGGACGTCGAGCAATATCGTCGTGGTAAGTTTTAAAAGGCTATAAATTACAATATATTGCCAAAATCCGCGCTGTGCTTAGACTAGTCCCGCCAAGCACAGCTAAAATGAATTTGCCTAAGGTGTTGATAAAAGCAGTATTTTGGTGTTTATATCTTCTCTAATAGTTGTTAAACGTGCATTGCCCTGCGGGTCGGGTGTATTTTCTAACAATTCTATACGGACGTGTTTTAAGCCTAATTTCCACCAATGAGCGGCAGCAACCCATTTAAGGTAAACATCGACGACTTCCCCTGGGCTCCATGGAAGAAGCGTCTTGCCGGTCCGTTCGTGCCCCCATTGTTAAAAGCACTACAGCTCGAATATTTGGCGGAGGCTTTCGAAGCCACACCGAAAGGCAATAACCCTGACGAATTCATCGACGCGGCTCTGGCAACACTCGGGGTAAAATATCACGTTGTCAATTCCGCCATCGATCGCATTCCTAAAGAAGGTCCCGTCATGGTTGTCGCCAATCATCCTTACGGCGGACTCGAAGGACTTATTTTAGCAAAATTGATTCGCGAGGTTCGTCCCGACGTTAAGGTGCTGGCTAACTTTTTACTCGGCAGAATCGAACAGCTGAAAGAGCTATTTTTCTTGGTTGATCCCTTTGGCGGCGGCTCTGCAGCAAAAAGAAACATCACACCCCTTCGCGAGGCGATGGCTTGGCTTCATGACGGAAAAATTGCTGCTAGTTTTCCTTCCGGAACTGTATCTCACCTGCATCTGGGAAAGCGTGAGGTTACCGACCCCGAATGGAATTCTTCTGTCGCAAAGATTATTCGCAAGACCGGAGCATCGGTAGTTCCAATTTATTTTCAGGGAAGAAATTCCAGTTTATTTCAAGCCGCGGGGCTAGTGCACCCGCTGCTGAGAACCGTGCTGCTTCCGCGAGAGCTGACAAACAAAGAAGGAATGGATGTGCCGGTACATATCGGCAAGGTTATTCCGTTTGAAAAATTAAGCTCGTTCGACACGGACCGCGATATGCTGAGCTATTTGCGAATGCGCACGTATATAATGAAAAACCGGCGCGGTCACAGCTCTCCTCGTGATATTTTCAAACCTAACGCTAGCACCCCACGTAAACAGCGAGTGCTCGAAGAAATTGCAGGAGCGCAGAAGACAGGTATTCTCGAGGCCGAGTTCAACAGTCTCCCAAAAGAACAAACACTGGTTGTCAGCAAAGAGTTCACGGTCGCCTATGCGCACGCGCAGCAAATCCCATTCATCTTGAGGGAAATTGGTCGCCTGCGTGAAATCACTTTTCGGCAAGTACACGAGGGGACCGGCTTAAGTATTGATTTGGATCGCTTCGACCAGCACTACGTTCATCTGTTTGTTTGGAATAGCAAGATCAGTGAAATAGTCGGCGCATACAGAATCGCCCGAACTGACCAGGTGCTCAAGCGTTTCGGCATCGAAGGGCTCTACACCCACTCTATGTTTAATTTCCCTCGGACTCTGGTTGAGCAGATTGGGCCCGCTCTTGAGCTGGGCCGCTCATTCGTTCGCAATGAGTACCAGAAAAACTACTGGGCGCTGCTGCTGCTGTGGAAAGGTATTGGAAAATACGTCACCTTGCACCCTCAATACCGCTGCCTGTTTGGCACCGTCAGCATAAATAATGAATACGATTCTGTCTCTCGTCAGCTAATCGCAGCCTTTCTCAGAATGAATACGTTCAAGACCGATCTGGCTCGACTGGTTAAACCACGCAATCCGCTGCGCAGTGAAGTCATTCGCGGCATTGACGAGGACAACATGAGCGTTGTCGTCAAAGATATCGACGAAGTCTCGGACCTGATCGATGAAATTGAAGCTCGCGGTGAAGGTGTACCGGTGCTGCTCCGGCAGTACTTGAAGCTTGGCGGCAAGCTGCTTGGTTTTAGCGTCGATCGCTCATTCGGAAGCGTTTTAGACGGCTTGATTCTGATTGATCTGATTGAAACCGACCGGCGAATTCTCGACAGATATCTCGGCAAGTCTGAAGCTGATGTTTTTCGCCGCTATCACGAAACGCTCAAAGACCACTCTGGCTCGCAAGAGTCGGCATAATTCCTCTCCTCGCATTTTGCGTGCTCGACGGCAGCGCCATTTACCACTACAATAGTATAAGGCGACCATCGATATCAGCTGGAATAAATGACCGAACAATCCTCCACAGAGTCCAACGACAAACCGCCAATGCGCGGCCTGGTTCTCTCCGGAGGAGGCAGTAGAGCCGCCTATCAAGCCGGCGCACTTCGAGCCCTGCAAGAAAGCCACGGATCAAGTTCCTTCCCATTTTCAGTGATTGTAGGAAGCAGCATTGGAGCGGTTAACGGCGTCATGTTTGCCGCAGCACTGCGCAGGAGTTTTAGCGAGGCGGTTAAAACAATTACAGAACTCTGGCAGGAGCGAACCTTCGAAAACACGTTTGGAGGACCGCTGACCCTTACTTTGCTGCGTTCGATTCGGGTTGGCTTTTTGCAGTATCTTTCGCCTGGCCCGAAGCCGACAACCTTGTCAATTTTCGATCCTGCTCCGCTGCGCCGCAGGATGGATGAAACTCTCTTCGAGTACGGCGGTGCCCAGGTCGAAGATCACCACCCCGATTTGCACGCAATCGGCGTCATGACAACACGGGAAGGCGACGAGCGTAAAGGCCTACTGCTGGTTAATTCGCGGACAGAGCTTTCTCCGAAAATGCTAAAGGGAATTAGCTTTGGCGTTCACTATGTGAACCATTTGTCTTCTTCCCATGCCTTTGCCTCTGCGGCGCTGCCCTCTGTGCTGCCGCCGGTCGAGATAACAGCAGACGCAGGCGACGTAAGACTCGTCGACGGCGGAATCAGCGACAACATCCCTGTCGATCCTGCGGTTCGCTTTGGAGCAACCGACGTCACGATAATCGATACCTCCGGCAAGAAATGGTGGTGCGACAGGTACAATAAACCGCATTATTCGCGCGATCCATGGGAATTACCCGTTCCTCCTGGAACCTACTGCCTGCAGCCTAAGAAATTCTTGGAGCTCATTCCCTCTACAGGCCTCGGTGCCGTACTGAAAGTAGCACTCGGCAACTCAACTAAAGACTACATCCGTGCGTTTGGCCCGACGTGGCCGATTTATCGCCTGCTTCGAAATCAAATGGGCGAAGAATTAGCGCTTGAAACTATGTCTTACGCTGTCATTTACCCGCCATATCTTCAGGCCCTCATTGACTTGGGCTACGAAGACACGAAGCGCACACTCTGGCAAAAACAGGAGTTATGAGCGGACAAGTCGATTGAGGACTTCCACTCCTTGCTCAAGCTTTTCCATCGGCGCAGCAAAAGAAATACGAAAATGCGTGTCCTGCTGTGAAAAAACGTTGCCGGCTGGAATTACCAGCAGATTGTTTTGAATACATTTTTCGACAAATGCGCTGGCGTTCCCCCCTGGGGCCTTCGGAAAAATATAGAAAGCTCCGGTCGGTTTTTCTACTTCGAAATTCTCTGACAGCGCCGAGTAAATAAAATCACGCTTCTTCTTGTACTCGTTAACCTTAGGCGCAAAATCGATATCAAAGCCGTCCAGGGCCGCATACTGAGCGATCGAAGGAGCGCAAACGAAGGTGTACTGCTGAATCTTCATCATTTCACGCAGCAAAACGTTTGGGCCAACCGCAAATCCGAGCCGCCAGCCGGGAACTCCGAAGGACTTTGAAAAACCGTTTATAATTAGCGTCTTCTCGTATTTGTTGCGGGCATCTGCGTGAGGCGCATCGTAATTAAATATGTCGTAAATTTCATCGTAAATTAGCCACAAATCCTTAGCACGAGCCAAATCGATCACTGCATCAAGCTCGCTCTGCATCAGAGAAACACCTGTCGGATTCGAAGGGCTATTTACAAGAATAGCTCGAGTCTTGGGAGTAATGGCGCGCTCAACTTCCTCGACGCGCAATCTAAAATCTGGATAACAGTTATAATATGCCGGTACTGCATTGATTAGCGACAATACGTCCCGATAAATGCAGAAAAATGGGTCTGGGATTAGCACCTCGTCGCCCGGATCGCACATGGCCATATACGCGAGGGTCAACGCGCCGCTGACACCGCATGTCACGAAAACGTCCTGCTCGAAATCACCTGTTCCAGCCTGCAGGCCATACTTTTGGCGGAGCTTCTCACGTAAGGGCTCAATCCCCTGTGTTACCGTGTATCCGTTCTTCTGGGAGTCAATTGCCGCTTTTGCCGCCTCCCGCAGCGGCTCCCATGCGTCAAAATCAGGCTGTCCAATACTCAGGTTAATTGGATTTTCGAGCTTCGCGCCGAGATTAAACACTCGGCGTATACCAGAAGTATCGATGGATTTTGCGCGTCTAGAAATCATCTGTAGACCCCTTAATATCACCTTCTCGAATGAGCTTTTACCATATAACCTAAGTCAGTAAATCTAAGGAATCTAATCTTGGAAAAGCCCATTTGTTGCGATAGAACGGGCTAAGAATAGTTTTTGTGCATTGCTGAGCTCTGCTAGTCTATTTCGCAGTCCCAGCACCATCTTGAATTTTTTAATTTATTTTATATGAAAACAAATATTAGCCTTCCCCGACCTCATTGGATTCTACGAGAACATACTGCCGCACTGCTAATTGCTTTGATGCTCGCTGGGTGCTCCACAAGTTCCCGCGGCAGAGCCTCACATCTAGATGATAACATCGATCTTTCAGACGAAAATCTTGCGCTCTACGAACAGAAGCGCTGGGACGAAGGTTCCACTATCCCGAACGCCATGCCGGGAGAACTGTTTGACGACATTCAGTTTGAATACGATTCTTCGCTCATCCGAGCAGAATCCCACGAGGCGATACGAAGGAACGCTGAAGCGCTCAAGTCCGATACTACTCTGCGAGTTGAAGTTGAAGGCCATTGCGACAAACGCGGGACCAGTGAGTATAACCTTGCGCTCGGAGAGCAGCGAGCCAGAGGCGTGAAGACTCTGCTGATGAACTACGGCGTTATGGACGATCAGATTTCAACAGTGAGCTACGGCGAAGAGATTCCGTTAGACCCGTCCGACAGTGAATCTGCGTATGCTAAAAATCGACGTGTTCACTTTGCGGTCTACCGCCTAAAGAACTAAGCCAACACGCAGCGCGCGCTTATTCGTGCGCTCGACATATTTCCCGGGAGGTTTGTTGATGGCCCAAGGTGATTCATTCGATCCGATTAGTCCTGACGAACTTACTCACGCTTCACATGTCGCCTTAAAGATTCTCGACGCTGTCGGCAGACAGGTCGTCGGACAGCAGGTTCTCCGCCGTCGGCTGTTGATGGCGCTAATCACTGACGGACACATCCTCCTGGAAGGAGTGCCGGGTCTTGCAAAAACGCTTTCAATTAAAGCTACAGCCGACGCGATCCAAGCTTCGTTTAAACGCATTCAGTTTACTCCCGACCTACTCCCGGCCGACCTAATTGGCACAGAAATCTATAAGCCGCAGGAAGGGCGCTTCGAAGTGCGGCGTGGGCCGATCTTCGCAAACCTTGTGCTGGCCGATGAAATCAACCGTGCCCCAGCTAAAGTTCAATCAGCACTGCTCGAAACTATGCAGGAGCGCCAGGTAACAATCGGTGATCAAACCTTCCGTGTTCCCGCTCCATTTTTTGTAATGGCCACCCAGAACCCGGTTGAACAGGAGGGTACATATCCTCTACCGGAAGCGCAGATCGATCGCTTTATCATGAAAGTCAAAGTCGATTACCCAACAGCAGATGAAGAAAAGCAGATGCTGGACGTCATCAGCCGTTCTGCTGACGCGGCCTCTGGCGAGCCAAAGCAGTTTGCTCCAGTCGCATCGCTCGATGACATTCTTCACATGAAGAAGCTGTGCGGAAAAATTTACGTCGATGACAAAATCCGGTCGTATATTGTCAGCCTAACAAGCGCTACCCGCACCCCGAACGAGCGTGGCCTAAAGATGAGGGAGCTGATTGAACTTGGGGCATCACCTCGCGCAACGCTGGCCTTCTTTTTTGCTGCACGCGCAGAAGCATTGCTAACTGGACTGAATTACGTAACCCCTCAGCACGTCAAAGATGTTGCGCACGATGTTTTGCGCCATCGAATCATTCCTACCTACGAAGCAGAAGCACAAGGGCTGGATGCCGACGATTTGGTACAAATGATTCTGGACGGAGTTCAGGTTCCATAGGAGGACTATGGATCGCTATCGGGATACAAAATTAAGTCCCGAGGTGCTTGCCGAGATCCGCAAGCTCCACTTCCACACTCGTCAGCTCGCGTCGGAAGGAATTGCCGGCCAGTACCGCAGCGCCTTTCGCGGCCGAGGGATGGAGTTCGAAGAAGTTCGAGAATACACCCCAGGGGATGACGTGCGCAGCATCGACTGGAAAGTTAGCGCTCGCATGAACCAACCATATATTAAAATGTTTCGGGAAGAACGGGAGCTAACTGTGATGATTGCAGTTGATGTCAGCGGCTCGACTCTTACCGGAACACGAAACTTTCTGCGCGATGAACTAATAGCTAGAGTCGGCGCAGTCCTTACGCTTATCGCGTTGATGAACAACGACAAAGTCGGCCTTGTCACCTTCGACTCGAAGCTGCGAACTTACCACCCTCCACGCAAAGCGCGAGGCGCAGTATGGCGAATTCTGCACGAGGTCATGGGCTCACTGGAAGCGCAGCGCGTAAAGTCATCATCGGCTGGCACCAATCTGGCGGACATGTGTGACTTTTTGAGCAAAGTGCTTAAGCGAAGGTCTATTGTATTCATCCTGTCTGACTTTATGGACAGCAGCATTAAGAGAACTCTTGGCACCTTATCCAAACGACATGACGTCACGGCCATAATTGCGGGAGACCCAGCGGATTTGGAACTGCCCGACGCAGGATTAATAAAAATCACTGATCCGGAAACAGACGTTACAAGTATTTTGGATACCTCTGATCCCTTTATTCGACGCAAGTATAACGAAAAAGCGATGCAGGCTAAGTCGGAACTGAGAACCCTTCTGGCCCGTCACCGAGTCGGGCGCATCGAACTGCAAACCAACCAACCTTTCATGCCTATGCTAGCCAGATACTTTGGTCAGCGCTCCTCCCGGCGAACAACACCTGGCGGGAAATAACATGATCGCGGTGATTGAATATAGCGGACAGCGTTTGGACGCGCTTGCTCCGGCAAAATTGCTGCACGACCCCTCGAAGGGTTTTCACGACATAAAACCTTTGCCCGAATTTCACCCGATTCCACTCTCGTTAATCATTGGTTTGGCCGCTATAGCAGCGCTGCTGCTGCTTTTTGCCTACTGGTACAAAAAGCAGGCACAGCGTGAAGGAATGAGACTTCTCGAACAGCAGGTACCCCCTCATATCCGGGCATTAGACGAGTTGAGAAATCTCGAGCGGGCAGCTGAGCGTAACGCCCTAAGCGTTGATGAACTTTCCGCAAGAGCTTCGTTCGCTTTGCGCCGCTATCTTGAAGAGATATACAACTTCCCCGCAACAGACTGCACAACAAAGGAGCTCGTCGCTCGACTGCCGAGCCGCCTGGAGTCAATGCCAACCTTTCTGCCAACGTCAGAATCCAAAAGTGCGTTAGAACAAACGCGCGCGTTGCTAGGATTTTTTGATTACCTATCGTTTGCAGCGGATGCGGCCACCAAATATTCAGGCGGAAGCTCTCAGGTTAAGCAAAATCTGTCCGACACTGCCGCCTTAGTCCACAGCATTCAACAGCGAGTTGAACAGCAGCAGGCGCTGAACCCAGGGGATAAATCAGATGCGGTTTGAACTCCCTCTGGCACTTATACTACTAGCGTTCACTCCCCTCATACTTGGCTGGGGACGTCGTAAGACCTTCGAGCGAAAGCTCCACTTTTCTTCGTGGGTTCCGCTTACCGAACTGATACCATCGACTCGCATGACGCTCCGTCAACCGGTACTACAAACGCTGCGCGCCCTAAGCTATATTTTGTTTGTAATCGCCCTAGCACGCCCCCAGACAGGCACTAGCTTTTCGGAAGTCGCAACTACTGGTCGAGATATTATTCTGTCGTTAGACGTATCGGCCAGTATGCAAGCGATGGACTTCTTCATTAACGACGATCGAGTCGATCGCTTGACTGCATTGAAAAAGGTCGTCAAGGAATTCATCGACAAACGGCCAGGAGATCGTATTGGCCTGGTCGTCTTTGGTGAAGAAGCATTTACGCAGTGCCCGCTCACAGTCGATCATGATGTCCTTAAACAATTTGTCGATGCCCTAGAAACTGGAATGGCCGGAAACGGCACAGCGATTGGCAATGCGCTCGCAGTTTCCCTAAAGCGAATTCGAGACCTCGACTCAGAGTCAAAAGTTATTGTCCTCGTGACTGACGGGAAAAATAACTCGGGTTCTGTAACCCCTGGAGAAGCCGCTCTCGCGGCTAAAGAGCTTAAGATCGTCGTTCACACAATCGGAATCGGCTCCAGCGAACCGGCTCCCTTCCCGGTAAGAGGCCCATTCGGCATCACGACTTACCGCAATCAACCAATGGAATACGACGGCGAAACTTTAGAGAACATCGCTAAAGTAACAGGCGGCCATTCGTTTAATGCGAAGGACCTCGAGGGCCTGAAAAGCGTATATGAACAAATCGATCAGCTGGAAGAGCGAGAGGAAGAAGCGTTTCAGTTCATCGAATACGAGGAGCATTTTGCGACGTTTCTCATTCTCGGCATCGTTGCACTGTTTGGATTGATCTTCTTGTCGTCGACGGTTTTTCTGATCATTCCGGAGGAAAGCACATGAGGTTTGCTAACCCGGAATACAGCTGGATTCTATTCTGCATCCCGCTATGCATAGTGCTTTGCTGGTACCGCGCTCGGGCTGTCAGTAAAAAAATGAATCGCTTCGCTGACCAGGGCGTGCTGGGAGTAATCGACACCGCCCATAGCGAGAATTTGAAACGCCAACTTTCGTACGGCATTAAGCACGTACTGCTGCTCAGCCTGCTTTCGATTGCCGCCTTGCGCCCGCAGTGGGGCTACGAATGGAAAGAGAGTACGCGCAAAGGCATCGACATTGTTGTTGCGGTAGATGTCTCAGAGAGTATGTACGCCACAGACATATCACCTACTCGAATTGAGCGAGCCAGGCGCGAACTCATAGATTTGCTAGGAACGCTGCGCGGCGACCGCATCGCGCTAGTGGCCTTTGCTGGAGTAGCGTTTATTGAGGCCCCGCTTACGCTTGATTACGGAACATTTCGAATGTTTCTCGAAGAATTAAGCTCTGAACTAATTCCAGTCAAAGGCACAAACATTGAGGCAGCGTTAAGGAAATCACTCGACGCGTTTAGCAAAGGTCCGATCCGCAAGTCGACCACTCGCAGCCGTGCGATCATCTTGATTACTGACGGCGAAAGCTTTGCAGGCGATTTAGCAGAGGTCACTAAAGAAGCCGCCGACAAGGGAGTCAGAATCTACATCATCGGAGTAGGCTCCACCGATGGCGCTCCGATTCCCGTCGCAGACGGCTACAAAAAGGACAAGGAAGGCAAGATAGTTATTTCACGTCTGGATATGAAAGCCCTAGAACGGCTTGCCGCAGACACAGGCGGAATATTTGTGACTTCAATCTCGTCAGATAGAGATGTGAGAACAATCTACGAAGAGGGAATTCGCAAGAGCTTCGACGAGCAGACTTATAAAGGCGGCAGGGCTAAGCGCTGGAACGAATATTTTCAAGTTCCTTTAGCCGCGGCATTGATCTTACTGCTGTTGCCGGCGCTGCGGCGCAGATCATACATCAAATCCTCCGCTGCTACGGCTGCACTCCTTTTGCTGTTACCAGCATCAGCTCGTGCGCAACTTAGCGAAAACCTCGGCGACGAAGCTTCGACCATGTTCAACAACGGCAAATTTGAGTCAGCCGAAGAGACTTTTCGAACAGGCGTTAGTCAGCGACCAGAAGACCCTAGATTCTTGCTAGGTCAGGGCTCTTCCCTGTATCGGATGGAGAAGTTTGAGCAAGCTAGTGAAGCGTTCATGAAATCCGCGGCGCAGTCTGCGCAGCCAGAGAATAAGGCTAAGTCTCTTTACAACGCCGGCAACAGTTTCGCTCAAATTGAGAATTACCAGCGTGCAATCGAGGTCTATGAGGAAGCCCTCAAACTCACTCCTGACGATCAGGAAATTAAGGATAACCTTGAATATGTAAAGCGCCTGCTCCAACAACAAAACCAGGACAAGGACCAAGATAAGGATCAAGAACAAAATCAGGATCAGCAGCAGGACAAAAATCAAAGCCAAAGTCAGGACAAAGATAAAGACCAACAGCAGGACCAAAACAAGAACCAAGACAAGAACCAAGACAAAGATAAGGATCAGCAGCAGGACAAAGACAAGAACCAAGACAAGGATAAAGACAAAGACAAGGATCAGCAGCAGGACAAAGACAAGAACCAGGATAAAGGCAAGGATCAGGATCCGCAGCAGGACAAAGACAAGAACCAGGATAAAGGCAAGGATCAGGACCAGCAGCAAAACCAAGATAAGGGCAAAGGCGAAGAACAGAACAAGGACAAGGACCGCGACTCTGACAAAGAGCAGAACCAAGACCAACAGCAGGGTGACGGCGAACAAGAGAAAAAGGACGAGCAGCAGAAGAAGAACCAGGAGAACAAAGGTCAGAGCGGCGAGGACCTCGATCAGAATGGCCAGCAGGAACGTCCTGACGCGGCCGGGTCACCTCAAGGAGGTGCGTCCAATCAGGAGCGCCAAGAACTTGAAGCACTACTAGGCAGTGTCAAAGAGGACAGAAACCCGTTATATAATTTTCGTAAAGAACAAGCTGCCGAGCAGCTGCGTCAACTTCAAACGCCGCCGCCGGAACAAGATTGGTAATGAATTTTAGTTTTAGAGCCAGTAGATTTGCATTCCTACTTTCAGCCATGTGCGCTGTTTTGCTGCTGCTTGCATCTAGCGCACTCGCAGACGTTCGAGCCTCGGTCAATATTAGTCCCGACAGCGGAACCGTTGAAGATATTTTCGAAATGGTCGTCGCCGTTCATGGCGATCCGAGTGGAAGTGCCGGCTCACCTAAGTTTGAAGACAGCCCAAATTTTTCAGTTAATTCTCTCGGTCAGTCCTCCAAACACCTATTTATCAATGGGGAAACAACCTCAGTTAGGACATTTCGCTACCAGTTAATCCCTAGCAGCTCGCTTAAACCCGGAACCTACAACGGGCCCAAAAGCTATTTTGAAGTAAACGACAACAAAGTTTACCTATCTCAACCAAAAATCGAAATCGTCGGCGGCAAGGCCGGCTCACCCAGCAGCCAGCTTGACATCGATTTAACCCAAACACTCAGCGATCCAAAGCCGTTTTTCGGTGAACAAATTCTCTACGAAGCTACCGTCATCAGCAAACATAACTGGCGCAACGCTCGAATGAGCGAAATAGAATATGACGGCTTCTGGAACGAGTCATTTGGCGACGAGAGTCAAATCAGCAAAGACCTCCCCGGTGGCGCGAGAATGTTTACTCTGCGCACGGCATTGTTTCCGGTGAAAAGCGGAAAAATTCATGTGCCGGAAAGATCGCTGACAATCGATCTACGCCTTGAGCGCCCTTCCCCTTCTCGCCGCAGATTCGACCCCATGTGGGGCAGCCTTCCTGACGCATTCGACCGCTACTACCAAACTGTCTCAAAACGGTTGGTTGCTGAGCCGGTTTATGCGGACGTCCGTCCGCTCCCCACTCCTCCAGCTGGCGCGCAAAGCTATATCCCAGTAGGGAAAGTGACACTTGCCGCCTCCGTCGATAAAAAGCTAGTCCAGCTGGGCGAAGGCATCACGATGACAATTGACTTTTATGGGAACGCAAACCTGCGCCCCCTGCAGCTGCCTAAGTCAGGAATAGAGAGCACCAAAGATTCTTTCAAAGTTTACGAAGACGAACCTGAGATTGAGCGCTTCGTTGAAAAAAATCAGATCTTTTTTCGCAAGAAGTTTTCACTAGCGCTTGTGCCAAAGAAAAGCGGCAAATTGAAATTGCCGACATTTAAATTAGCAGTATTTGATCCGAAAACTGAACAGTACTATTGGCTGGAAACCCCCGAACGGGTTATTCACGTAACACCTGCGCTAGATCAGGAATCTCTGGTAATCTCTGCGCCTGAAATCACTCAGGGCGGCACAAGTAAACAGCAGGTCACTTTGCTCGGCGAAGACCTACTACCTCAACACGTGGGCAAACAAGTTCTCTCGCCTGCCTCTAGGGTTTCCAACAGCTTGTTTATTTCGCTACTCCTGCTTTTCCCTGCGTTAGGTTTTGCTGGGAACTATTACGGACGAAAACTTGCAGCCATTCGATCTAACCCCGCACTCGCGGCAAAACGTTTGGCCATGACAACAGCCGCTAGCGCATTGAACACGTGCGTGAAAAACGGCTCCGCGGATTCGAGTGAGCTACTTTCAATTGCAAGGAAGTACTTTGGAGATCGCTTTGAGCGAAGAGGCGAAAGTCTTACCTCTAGCGAGATCAAATCAATTATCAGCAAGCAAACGAACGACGAGCAGTTGGCCGAAAACCTTGCTGGAGCGTTGAGTCAGCTTGAACACTCGCAATACGGAGCGGCTATTGGCTTAGCCTCGTCAGCGTTAACGCCGCAGCAGCTGCTTGAAATGCTGCAGGCAGTCGAAGAGAGGGCGACGCGGTGATTAAGAAGGTATTTCTAGCGGCGATTACTCTTATAGCTCTTACGGCAGCCGCTCCACCTAGTGAGTTGAATCTTCCACCCGAAACTTGGGTCGCCAAAGGCGATCTAAGCTATCAGTCGGGAAACTACGCGCTTGCCGCTCAGGCTTACGGCAGAGCACTCGAAGGCGGGCTCGACAACGCTCATGTCCTCTATAACAAAGCCAATGCGCTTTATCGTCTGGGCAAGTATGGTGAAGCTATCGCCCTGTACCGGCAAGCTCTTCAGCTTTCACCAAGAGATCCGGATATTCGTGCTAATTTGTCTCTGGCCCGCAAACACGCAATAGACAATCTTGCGCAGACCGAGACGACTCTCCCTTTCAGCGTTTCCAGTTTACTGGCCCCTCGCACACATTTCAGTTCTTACGAATTGGCAGTCGCTGCGCTAGTTTGCTATGCGCTGTTTTGGCTCCTCGCCGCGCTGCGCGGCTACAGCCCCAATCGAAGCTTGAAACTTCCGCTTATATTGAGTGCAATCATATCGCTCTACTTGATTCTGCTGGTTACGGGCGCGCGAGAAACCTACTCCGGCAAATACGTGTTTGCGTTAACATCCAAATCCCGTGCGATTCGCCCGGCGATTATCACCGAAGGAGAAGTCAAACTCCATTCTGGTGATTCCGAGAATTTCCAGGTCGTATTTTTGCTTCACGAAGGTGCCGAGGTCGAAGTAAATGAGGTAAGAAAGGATTGGGTGGAAGTATTACTGCCTGACGGGCGAAGCGGCTGGGCAAATCGAAGCTCTTTGGAAATTATTTAGCGGAGAAGCAAAAATGAGAGAACCAATGATCCGGGTTGTGATGCTGCCCAAAGATACAAACGCTCTGGGCCATATTTTTGGCGGCGTGATTTTGAGCTACCTCGACCTTGCAGCAGGAGTTCATGCCCAACAAATTGCGCCACACAAGTACGTAACCAAGGTTCTACGTGAAGTAGACTTCATCGCGCCCGTGCATGTCGGAGACACTGTTAGCTATTACACTGAAACTGTTACGAAGGGCACCACTTCAATCACTATAAAAGTCAGTGTCGAGGCAATCCGTGGAATTGGGCAGCAGCAAACATGCAAAGTCACTGAAGCAGAAATTGTGATGGTTGCAGTTGACGACAATGGCGCGCCAAAGCCAATTTAGCCCGCTGCGGTATCAACCAAAGGATTTGCACCTACAATTGCAATCTTATTTTTTTCCGCGAGCGCCACAACATCCTCACGGTCCATTATAATGCAGCGTCCCGCCTCAACAGCTAAGACTTTTGCTTTGGCTTTAATCATTGTCATCACCGTCTTTACTCCGATAGTGGGGACGTCAAAGCGCATATCCTGAGTAGTCTTCGCAAACTTCACAACAACACACCCTGCGCCGCAAAGCTCTCCGGCACGGGCAATTGTTCGATCTGTTCCTTCAATCGCTTCAACGGCCACCACAACACCCTCCTTCACGACCACAACCTGACCGATGTCTTGACTGCTCATAGCTCTAATTGCGGCTATGCCTATTTCTATGTCCGCAGCTTCCACATCGTTGGGAGCTCTGCGAGTAAGCACACCAAGTGGCGCCAAATGATCTTGCATAAATATTGTTGAATCAACGACCATAACGCCTTCCTTTTGGAGTTCGTCGGCTATCCCGCGCATGATAACGTCGTCCTTTGCTGAACGAAGACGCGCCAAAAGGGCTGCGCCACGAGCATCGAGCCTGACGCCAAAAGCACGGATCCGATTTATTCCTCCGGCCATCGCAGCGTACTTTACGTCCCTGTTTACAAAGGTCGAAATAAGCTTTCCGAACTGGCCCAGCTTGATCCAAACGACTTCGTCAGCAACTTCGCTTATTCGCGGGTCGGTTTCACCTTCATGACACACCGCAATTACAGAACAGCCTCTACTTTTTGCACCTTCGGCAAAGCGCAGGGGAAAAGAGCCATTTCCGGCAATTAGGCCGATGCAGTCAATGTCTGGTATCGAGATCGGACTTTCCGGAATATAAATTGGAGCGGCGTTGCTTCCGCGGCGCCCGCCAAACAACATGGAAATAAAGCCGCCAGGCATCATTGTTAAGCGGAAGTAGATTTTGCCGGCTGGCAAATGCCGCGATCGGTGCTGCTCGCAAGAAAATCAAGCATCCTGTTTACCAGGTCGTCGCGCTCAATCTCGTCCGGCATAGTTTCGATGCGCTTAATCGCGTTCCCTACCGAGCCAAACAAATGGCTATAGGCGCGCTTCAAATTGCGAATTGCCCCTTCGGAGAAACCTGCACGCTGCAGGCCGATCAAATTGAGGCCGCGCAAATGGGCTCTGTCACCCTGAGCCATGCAAAACGGAGGAACGTCAGCTCCGACCTTGGATCCGGCACTCAGCATTACGTTGTCGCCGATGCGCGTAAACTGATGAATTCCCACCATCCCGCCAAGGATTACGTTATTCATAATCGTAACGTGCCCAGCGAGCCCGCAGGAATTGGCGAAGATGTTATTGTTCCCGACCGCGCAGTCATGCCCAACGTGCGACGAACCCATGAAAAGGTTATTGTCGCCGATTGTTGTTGTCATGTGCCCGCCTTTCGTTCCCGGTTGAAGCGTAACGTATTCGCGCATGATGTTTCGCTTGCCGATGATCAGCGTCGAAGGCTCGTTATTGTATTTAAGATCTTGAGGGGCAGAGCCTATCGAAGCGAACTGCCAAATTCTGCATTCCTCACCTAGGGTTGTATGGCCCTCAATCACGACATGGGCCTTAATAATACAGCGATCGCCAACCTGCACATTCGGACCCACGATCGAGTAAGGACCAACCTCAACGTCTGTGCCCAGTTTCGCTGCCGAATCAACTATCGCTGTCGGATGAATTTGAGTTCCCATAGGACGGCGCCCCGTATTTATCACTAACTAACTTCTGTCGCCTTAATAGTCGCGTCTGCCACCTTCTCATCACCTACGAAGGCACTACCTTCCATTTTCCAGTGCACCATTTTTCGGCGATAGTTAGCGACCTTGAGGGTCAAGACATCTCCCGGCTTGACCTGTCTGCGAAAGCGAACTCCCTCAACACCTGTAAAGACCATTAGCTTGTCCGGCGGAACTCCGCCTGTAGACATCTTCGCGAAAAGCACTCCAGTCTGAGCCAACGCTTCAAGAACCAACACACCGGGCATGATCGGCCGGCCGGGAAAATGCCCCTGAAAGAACGGTTCATTTGCAGTAACGTTCTTCTGCGCTGTCAGACTCTCTCCGTCGTAAAACTCCGTAACCTTGTCTACAAGGAGAAACGGATAACGATGAGGAAGAATCTCTTGGATAGCGTATACATCGAGAGGCATACGATATTCTGTTGTCACCTTAATCTCCTTAATTAGAACTACGGCACCTTATTGCTGCTGGCTTAAGCTGCTAGTTGCGCCGGTTAAACTCTTTAATAACTTCGTCGGTAATATCGATACTGTTGTCAGCATACAGCACTGCCTGAGAACCCTTCTCGAGGATGACGGTAAAGCCTTCCTTCTTTCCCACTTGAGAAACAACATCGCGCAGCTCACGAACGAGACCACCAACAAGCTGGGCGTTCTTACGGCGCAGAGACTCCTGCTGATCTTGAAAACTGCGCTTGAGGTCTCTTTCCATCGACAACAACTTCTCCTGCCGCTCAGTTTTTGCAGTGGAGCTCAAGCTGTTTTTCTGCTTCGAGTACTTCTCTTGCTGACGGTCGAAATCCGCTTTCTTCGAATTGAGCTCATCCTGAGCTTCTTTGACGACTTTCTCGTAGTCCTTTTGTGCTTTGCTGCCAGCTTCGGACTCACTGAGGGCGCGCTGCATATCGACGAACGCTACTCGTAGGTCTGCCGCTTGCGCAGTTGGCGCGAATGCTATGCAGCACACCGCGGCCAAACAAAACATAACGAAGGAATTCAGCAGTCGAGTATTCATCAGAACAGCCCTTAAATTTCGGTTACTTATCATACAGCATCTTGCCGCGTTCACATGACGCGACTCATTTATTCATGGATCTAGTGAAATTACAAGCCGGAGCAATTCCCTACTTATATTAAGTTGAATCGCGACGACCTACAAAGGCGCCCCGAATGAAAAATGAGTAACTACGCCCTTCTCTCCTTCTTCGCGATCGATCGGGTAGCCGACTTCAACTCGAATTGGACCCAAGGGCGAGTTCCACCTAAAGCCCCAACCAAAAGCGTGCCGAAGTTCAGCAAGATCTATGTTTTCGTCGTCGTCGAAGGCGTTGCCCACATCGTAGAAAACTACGCCTTTGAGGCCCAGCTCGGCAAACATTGGAAAGATAATTTCAAAGTTGCCGTCCAGCTCCTTGCTACCACCATACTCATTGCCATTTTCGTCTTTTGGTCCCAGCTCGCCCGATTCGAAGCCGCGCACGCTGTTAATCCCTCCGGGAAAGAATCTTCTAAACAATGGAAAATCATCACCATCCCAAGTATCCCCGTAGCCAAATCGAATTCTGTTGGAAAACACAATTGGCCCGACATCGGTATCTACCAGCGGGTAGTACCAGGTATTGGTAAAACGGAAGAGCCAGAATTCCTCGCTCCCGCCGAGGCCGGCCATTTCCAAACTAATTAGCTGTCTAGAGCCCCGTGACGGATTTAAAGGATTGTCTATCGTGTTACGCACCAAGCGAGGAGTAATACCCGAGGAGGTAGAAGTGCCCTCTTGGTCTTGAATTAGTACCGGCGCATCTTCGTCTACGTTGTTAATTTTGATGTTCAGATATTCATATTTAATTGTGAATCGAAAGTCGTCTAGCAACTCCGCTCCCAAAAACACCAGCGGATAACCGAAAGTGATTGAGCCGCCCTGCTGACGTCGGTCGTAGTCATCGAACTCACGCTCCACCGACAGAATATCGAAACCAGCAGACCACCAGGAGTCGTTGACTCGCGGGTTATCAAAAGAAACAACTACGTTGTCGTTACGCGAACCGACGTCGACGTTTAGCGCGAGCGAATATCCATATCCGAAGAGGTTGTTTTCAGACACACGAGTATTAACGATAAAGCCTTCACCCGAGCTCACCCCCGCCCCGGCGCTAAACGTTCCGGTTGACCCCTCCCGAACGGAAACGTTCAAATCCACTTCGTCTTTCTTTTCCGTCGACTCGGGAGTTATCGTAACTTCATCAAAGTAACCCAGACGACTAAGCAACTCCTGGCTGCGGCGAATACTTGAGCTTGAGAACTGATCGCGTTCATTTATCTTTAGCGTCCGTCTAACAACGTTGTCCAAAGTCTTTGTGTTGCCTCGAATGTTAATTCGATTAACGGTAATCCTTTCACCTTTGTTAACGTTAAACTTAATGCTTACCGTGTGCGCATCACGATCGATCTCGGTCAGCGGCTCCACGTTCGCAAAGGCGTAGCCGAGGTCAGTGAACTTGTCGGTAATCAGAAAGGAATCTTGCCGCAAATCATCGACATTGAAAGTCTTGCCAGGCTCAGCTTTGATACCATCAAGTGTAGTCTGGACGCTTTCGCCAATCAGGTCGCCTGAAACAGTTATTTCGTCAAACGTGTACTGCTCACCCTCGGTAATCTTAAACGTAACTTTGAGTCCCTTCTCGTCACGCTCCACCTCAGGCTCGCTGATTCGCACATCAGCGTAACCGTTGTTAAGATAATATCGAGTGATTTCTCTCGTATCCGCTTCAAGCTGCTCCTCCTTAACAACCCCAGTGCCGGTAATCCAGGAACTCCACCAGCTATAGCTTGAAGTTTTTACGATTGATTCGAGGTCGCTTGTGTCAATCTTGCGGTTACCTTCGAAGGCAACTTTGCGCAGACGCACCTTCTCGCCTTCTTTGATTTTGAAAGTAACATCAACTTGGTTATCCAAAACCGGCGTGACCGTATAATCAATCTCGGTGTCGTAATAGCCGAGGGTCTGGTAGTGCTTTTTCAATTCAGCAATACCCGCAAGAATTTTTTGTTTGTCGAGAAAGCGGCGCGCGCTGACGTTCAGCTTCTCTTTGATTGTGTCGTCGCCCACTTCGTCGTTGCCCTGCAGCAGGACGCCGCGCAGCGCGGGTTTTTCAACTACGTCAAACACTAGCTCGGAAGAGTTACCTCTTTGCCTAACCTTTGCAGTTACCTGCTCGAAGAAGCCGGTTTTATAGATTTCCTTTACGTCGTTCTGAACCGCCGAATCATCCAAGGGAGCCCCCGGCTGAGACGAGACTTGAAGCATAACCGTCGAGTACGGAATTCGGCGGTTGCCTTCTACGGAGATCTTGCTGATAAGCTCTTCGTCGGCGAGTACCGCCGCAGGAGAGAAATACATCAAAATCGCAATCAATGCCCCGAGCTGTTTCAACGTTATTGAGCTAAGGAATTTCATTTCTCAACTAAACCGCCGGGCGTAAGTTCAACAGCGCGCTGCATTAAGCCAGCAAGCTCTAAAGAGTGAGTTACTACAACGAGCGTCATCTTCTCTTTTTCCTGAAGCTCCAGCAACAATTCATGCACACCGCTTCCGGTTCGAATATCAAGGTTGCCTGTCGGCTCATCAGCGAGAACTAATCCGGGCCTGGGAGCAAGCGCTCTAGCGATTGCGACTCGCTGCTGTTCACCGCCTGATAGCTCCGGCGGACGATGCGAGAGCCGTTCCTTAAGTCCAACTGATATCAGCAGCTCCTCAGCACGTTCGGCGGCGGCCTTGCGATCGCCTCCCGCAATCAACAGCGGCATCGCAACATTCTCAACGGCATCGAACTCGGGCAGCAAATAGTGGAACTGGAAAATAAATCCGATATTTTTGCCGCGAAACGGGGCCAAATCCTGCCCCTGCTTAATCATGTCCGTGACGTCTGAACCACCTAAGATAACATCACCAGAGGAGGCGCTTTCAAGGGTCCCGATAATATGCAGCAGCGTTGTCTTACCGGCTCCAGATTCTCCAACGATCGACACCGAAGAACCTGACGATATATTTAGATCAATTGACGTTAGAACATCTACTACGCGCTCGGCGTCACGAAAGCTCTTGGAAACATTTCGGCAAACAACTTCCACTTACTCGTACCTCAAAGCGTCGGCCGGATTGATCCTCGCAGCGCGATGTGCCGGATAAACTCCCGCAAATGCCGTAATAATTAACGCTGCAATAAAAACCACAACAAAGTTCGCCGGCACCAGATGCACCGGAACCGTCTCGAGCGAGAAGACGGTTGGATCTATTTCGAATCCGTACTCTCGCAGTCCGATACAGCCAGCATAGCCCAGCAGGGTCCCAAGTATCGTTCCCACGATTCCGATCACAATGCCTTGTGTAAGGAAAATTCGGCGCACGAAGCCATCAGTTGCGCCCATTGCTTTTAGGATTGCTACGTCTCTACCCTTTTCCATTACGACCATCACGAGTGTGCTAACTATCGAGAAGCTAGCGAGCAGGACGAGCAGCAGAAGAACAATGAAATATACCCGCTTTTCAAGCTGAATCGCTTCCCAGAGGGCTTTATTTGGTTCGGTCCAGTCAGTCGCGTAGTACGGAGAGGTTTCTCCGCCCAAGCGCTTCATGATCTCATCCCCAATCTGGCGAGACTTGAAAATGTCGTTCACGATCACCTCGATCCCTGTCACCGAGTGACCAAGGCCAAAGAATGATTGCGCGGCTTCGATCGACGTGTACGCAAGTCCGGCTTCGTATTCCACCAACCCTGACTGGTAAATTCCCTTCACTACGAAGCGGCGCTGACGTGGAATCAACCCCTGAGGTGATGACCGCATCTGAGGAGAAAACAACGTTACCGGCGTATCGATGCTGATACCTAATTTGCGCTGAAGTTCTCGCCCAATCACCAGCGGGCCGAGCTGAATTTGATCGACTTCGCCGTCCGGTCGGACGATATCGATCGTGGCGGGCTCAAAAAGCACTTCAGGACCCGAGCATCGCATATAATTGCGCAGTCGTTCCGAATCCATATTGCCGGAAGATACTC
>JAGRAN010000039.1:10645-37229 GCA_020434585.1 Bdellovibrionales bacterium | reverse complement strand
CATGTGCGCGGCGCAGCCAAAAGCTCGCCGCGTTTTTTTTATCCCTGAATTCCGCATGTGTTCAGAGCACACTTTTAGTTGGGCCCTTGCCGAAAGTCCTCTCTAGCCGACCTGGTAACAATCTATAAATATTACATAATTGCTGATTATGTTTGAATTTGCAGCTAGCGAGACTTTGTGAGATAATATGTGTTAATAGCACATGCAAGGTTTAACGGAGGTTATTATGGGTATTTTTGAAGATCTTACGATCGAGATTAAACGAGACCTAGAAGGGCTGTGGCGCTGGACTAAGCTTTCGAACGAAGGAAAGGTAGTTGCAAACGCAGAGTACGGATTCTCTTCTTGCCTGGCTTGCTATCAAGCAGCCTACAAGACAAGCAGCTCAAAACCACTAATGTCTGCTGCAGATGAAAACGGTTGGATCAACTGCGCAGAACTCCCGGCGAGAGCCTTTGCGGGCCTAAGATAGTAGGTAAAATTGAGATAGAGCTTTGCGTCGGTTTTATAGCGACGAGCTAAACGCACTGGCTTTTCCTCAGGCAATTGGATAGGCTTTGCGGCACTAGCTAGGAGGTAACGCTATGTGGCGCAGAGCTTTAGTTGCACTAATTTCGTTTGGTTTACTGTTGAGTGTAGGCTGTTCGGGCTCCAGTGAGCCTAAACCGAGTGATCCCGCTCAGTTCAATTTTATTCCATCGGGCTTTCTCAGTACTTATTCTAATCTCACTCCTCACCGTAATGTTCCAGGAGCATACTCTTATTTGAATGAGGAGCGGCCTTTGCGGCGCTATACGATGGTAATGCTCGACCCAGTTCAGGTGTTTCTCGTCGATCGCGACGACGCGCGGCCTCAGGTTGACGAAATTAGACTCCAAGCTTTAGCACGTCATTTTGAAAGTGAGATTAAGGATTCTCTCGAGTCGTCTTATCCGATGGTAGGTAAGCCCGGCTATGGAGTTCTAACCGTTCGTGCCGCAATTACTGATGCCATCCCCGAAGAAGGTGGCCGTATTTGGTCAGGAGACGGCATCGCTGGACTCTTGATCGAAGCTGAGCTGGTAGATTCGCAGTCGGGTGAGCAAGTTGCTGCTTATGTTGACGCATTTCATAAAGGCAAAGTCTTTGGAAGCCTGTTTGGAACGCACGGCTGCAGTGACTCGCAAGCTTGTCTCGAAGTTTGGGCGAAAAAGCTGCGGGGCAAGCTAGACACTTCGCGTGGACTGCTTCAGTCCAACAAGCGTGGGCAAATCGAGATCAACTAGCTTAGCGATAAACTACTTAGACTAGTTGATCCGCGTATAAACTATTTCAACGGATTTGTATTCTTTACCGTTTGGAGCAGACTCGTACGCGGTGAACGTGTGCTGATTGTGGTTATTTACTACGACTTCAGATCGTGAATGCTTCACTTCACGTGTTACAGGGTCCATGAAGTCCCCATGAAATTCAAATTTGTTGCCTGTGTCGTTGACAGTTCCCATGCTGATCATTATCGCCGTGCTCATCGAGTCGGTCCACATTGCCACAAATCTTTCACGCAGGTTGTCGTAGCCGGTTATTCCAGTTCCCGTAAGGTGTTCGCCGAAAGTTACGCCCTCGAAATCTTGACGGATAAAACGACCTCCTAAGATCCATGCTTTTCTAGACTCTGCTGATGACTTAATTGGGACACCGTCCGCCTCGCCCCACCAAGTTATGTCAGCGTTCCATGTGCCAACAAATGGTTCGAGCAGCTTGTGTTTGTCGCCGGGATTAGAGGCTTTGAGCCAAGCGGCTTCGATTTCTTCAGGAGTAAAATTGTTTTGCGGATTATTTTTGGAGCAACCAAGTAGTAGAAAAGAAACAACAGCCAGCACTAGAAAGCGTTTCATGGGGCTCTTCCTCGAATTATTTTCTCAATTTATAGCACCTAACTGCGGCGGACTTCAATCTAGCGAATGTCGACTCCAAGTGCTGCAAATTGCTTCTCAGCTTGATCTGACCAGCCGCGATTCGCTGCAGGGCTAGCAGGACTGGGATGCAAAATTGTGCCGATCTTAATCGAACCAGTGTTGCCTTCAAGCGCCTGTTTGATCTGCGCCTCGGCGAACTTGCCAACACCGATTAAAAACTTCGGTTTTAGCGTGGCGGCGATGCCGCGAAGTGCTTCGTCGCAAGCTAAGAAAAGCTGTTCCTTCTCTGTAGCGGGTAGCTTGTCAGGTGTTCGATTCTTGCCGCTTTCTTCCATAAAACATAGCGGACAGTAGTTCCACACAAAAAAGCGCTTAAAGAAAGCAGAAGGCGAGGGGAAACGTTCGCCGGCCCAGCCCCAAAGTCGTGAGCCACTTACCTCTCCGCGAGGACAATCGAAACCCTGAATTGGCCGCTTGGGATGTACACGCTTCGGCTGATCGACTTTGCCGGTAATTTTCATCCAGTCTTTAACCATTGTAACATCGCCAAATGGTACTCCGGTTTGGGCCATGCCGAACGGTCCTGGATTCATGCCGACCAACACGACTTCTTTCTTGCCTGTCCCAAATTTTTCCAAATACTGGGCGTGTGGCTCCCATGCGTATTCGAGTGGGTTGTATGTGTGCGTTATGGGGCTGCTGAATGAAAGTTGGCCGACTCGTTTGCTTAGCTTTTTGCTGATATCTTTTGCGTTCATGAAGTCACGTAAGTCTCTCAAGAGCTTGGGTAGAAGTATTGCTTTGCCAATGCCGTAAATTCATTGACTTGCTCTTGTTCCCAGTTTTGATCTTTTCCTAACTCCGATGCAAGCAGGACGGCTACAGCTGGGGCAAGTTCGATTGCTTTATTTGCATCGTAAAACAGTACGCGTGTCCGCCTCGCCAAAACATCTTCGACCGTACGAGCCATTTCATGTCGTGCCGCCCAAATGACTTGCGCCGCGATAAGTGTTTCTGCCGCATCAAGTGGTCGAGCCATTTCCGAGGCAGAGTCTACTAAGGCTGTGATATGCACCGCGTCAGCGCCGTACCACTGAAATTTGCCGTGATGGTTGGTGTCGCAGCCGTGAATTTTTAGGCGGCGAGTTTGCGATCGCTGCCGCCGCAGTTTCCCCACTTTCGCGGCGTTATTTACTGCATCCTCCGCCATATGCCGATAAGTTGTCCATTTGCCGCCCGATACTGTCACTACTCCAGAATCAGAGACGCTTACGCTGTGGTCTCGACTGATCGATGCAGTTCGTCCGTCACTGCTATCTCCAACAAGCGGGCGGATTCCTGCAAACACGCTTTTGACGTCCGTTGGCAACGGGCATCGGTCTAAACAACGGCAGGTATGATCTAGTACATAGTCGACGTCGGCCTTAGTTGCGCGCGGCTCAATGGATGCATCTGGCTGCGGCGAATCAGTAGTGCCAATTAACGTTGAGTCGTGCCAGGGAATCGCAAAAATGACTCGCTTGTCGTCCGTATGTGGGATCAAGATTCCGTAGTCGCTTGGTAGAAACGATTTGTCTACTACGACGTGAACACCTCGACTTGCAATTTGACGAGGAGGAGCGTTCTCGTCGTCCATTTTGCGGATTGCGTCACTATACGGGCCGCATGCGTTGATTACAGACCGACATGCTGCAACATAAGACTTATTATTTTCCAAATCAGTGACTAGGACTTCAACTACCTTGTTCCGGTGCTTGGTAAATCCGGTTACTTTGGCGTAATTCAGCGCCGTAGCTCCCTGCTCGACCGCAGTTTGAATCAGATTAATATTCAGCCTGGCATCGTCGAACTGTCCGTCAAAGTAGACAACGCCTCCACTTAGCTCTTTGGTGTTGAGAGTTGGCGCTAATTCTTCTGCCTCAGATGCGCTTAGGATTCTCGAGGCGGGAAGGGTGCTGCCGAAAGCAAATGAGTCATAGAGTTTTAATCCGAGTCCATAATACGATCGTTCTAACCAACTCGAGGCGGGAATAATAAAGCCTCGCTCACGCACAACATGCGGCGCATTTCTCAACAGATTCGTACGCTCTTTGAGAGCTCTGGAGACAAGACCAAAAGCGCCCTTGCGCAAATATCTGACTCCGCCGTGTGCCAGCTTAGTACTACGGCTCGAGGTGCCTTTCCCGAAGTCGCATTGTTCAAAAAGGACTGCTGAGTATCCGCGCGAAGCGGCATCAACAGCGCATCCGGCACCAGTAGCCCCACCGCCAATTATGACGACGTCCCAGGGTTCCTTCCTGCTTTGCAGAATGTTGAGTTGAGTATCGCGATTCACTGTGTCTAAGAATTATCCCAGTGCATAGCTCGACTTAGTGCAGTGTTCCATCCGGATTTAAGCTCTGCTACATGTTCAGCCTTCATTGTAGGCGAGAACAAGGTGTCTCCGTCGATTTCTGATTTGACTTCTTCGATTGAAGTCCAGATTCCAACTGCTAATCCCGCAAGTAAGGCTGCACCGCGCGCAGTCGTTTCTACGGATGCGGGCCGGCGCAGCGGGATTCCCAGTATATCGGATTGAAATTGCATGAGAAAATTATTGCTGGTTGCTCCGCCGTCTACCCGCAACTCGGCGATCTGTATTCCTGCGTCGTTTTGCATAGCTTCGACAACGTCTGCGACTTGATAGGCGATACCTTCTAGTGTGGCGCGCACAATGTGGCCTTGCGTTGTCCCGCGAGTAATTCCCGTAATCAGGCCTCGAGCGTGCGGATCCCAGTGTGGCGCGCCGAGGCCAGTAAATGCAGGAACCAGATAAACTCCTCCGTTGTCGCCGACGCTGACAGCAAGTTCTTCGCTGTCCTCACTGCAGCGTATTATCTCAAGACCATCGCGTAGCCACTGAACAGCTGCTCCTGCTACGAAGATACTGCCTTCGAGAGCGTAGGCTAGCTTTTCTCCAATTTTCCATCCAATTGTCGTCAAAAGTTTGTGCTTGGATGGGACAGGCTTATCGCCGGTATTTAGGACCATAAAGCAGCCAGTGCCGTATGTGTTCTTCATCATGCCTTGCTCAAAGCACATTTGGCCGACAAGAGCTGCCTGCTGATCCCCGGCGGAACCGGCAATGGGGATACTAGTCGATAGAGAGTCAATAGCTGTTGTTCCGATCAGTTCGCTGTTGCTTACAACTTTAGGAAGCATTGAGCGAGGCACCGAGAAAATACGCAGCAGCTCATCATCCCAGTCGCAGGAATGAATATTAAACAGCATCGTGCGGGAGGCGTTTGTAATGTCTGTCGCATGCACCGCTCCGTCTGTCAGTTTCCAGACCAGCCAACTGTCAACCGTTCCAAAACATAGGTGACCGGCTTCAGCCAGTTTTCGAGAGCCACGGACGTGGTTAAGGATCCATTCAATTTTTGTTGCGGAGAAATATGCATCAAGCAGCAAGCCTGTCTTGGTCCGGATTAAATCGGCGACTCCAGAAGCAGCGAGCTCTTCGCATCTACCGGCTGTTCTTCGATCCTGCCAAACAATGGCATTGTAAATTGGTTCGCCGCTTCGTCGATCCCATACTATTGTGGTCTCGCGTTGGTTAGCTATGCCGATCGCGGCGATGTCTCTAGAATTGATGCGATGCTTGCTGAGAACTTCGGAGACGGCGCTAATCTGCGACGACCAAATCTCATCAGGGTTGTGCTCGACCATAGACGGCTGGGGGAAGTGCTGGGCGAATTCATGTTGGCTGGCGCCAACAACTGCGCCCTCCTCGTTAAACAGCAGCGCACGCGAACTGGTCGTACCTTGGTCTAGAGCTAAAATCAGCGACACGGGCTCCTCGCTTTAAATGTGAATGCTGCGCCGGACTATAGCATACGAACGAGGTGGCTAGCGATTAGCTAAGCAAAATGGTACTTTGCTGCCATGCCCAAGGAGCTTAGTTCTTCGAAAGTCTTTCAGGCTTTAATCGCGATGGCCGCGGTGGTGGTCGTAGTTGCCGGCATGCGGTCGTCACAGGCAGTACTGGTGCCATTCGTGCTGTCTGCTTTTTTTGCGATCATGATGGCTCCAGCCGTATTCTGGCTTGAACGGAAGAAGCTACCGACAATTTTGGCGATTACGCTGATTATCGTTGTGGTTATTATTTCAGGTCTGTTGTTTGGTGCGCTCGTGGGCCGCTCTCTCAGTAATTTCTACAGTGCTCTACCTGACATTCAAATTCGCTTGCGAGGGCAAACTAATCAGCTAATCGCCTGGCTACACAAGCACGACATTGACGTGCCCAAGGTGCAGGTGATGGAGTTTTTTGATCCGGCGGTGGCCGTTCGATTTGCCGCGACTACTTTTTCGGAACTAGGCAGCGTTTTGGGTAATGCCTTCTTTATAATACTTACAGCTATTTTTATGCTGCTCGAGGCTTCAAGCTTTCCAAAAAAGCTGCGGTTGGCTTTTAAAAATCCCGAGAAGTCGCTTAAGTCGTTTGATCGTTTTATCCACGGTGTTAAGCAATACATGGCTATAAAAACCTTCACTAGCCTAATGACCGGCTTGTTGATTGGAGTGTGGCTGTGGATTATCGGTCATGACTACTACATGCTGTGGGCTACATTGGCGTTCGCTCTTAACTATGTGCCGAATATCGGTTCGATCATTGCGGCAGTGCCGGCAGTCCTAGTTGCTCTGATTCAGAACGGTGTCAGCGGAGCAGCCGCAACAGTGATCGGCTACGTAATGGTTAACGTGATTATCGGCAACCTGCTGGAACCGCGAATGATGGGCCGCGGACTAGGACTGTCTACGCTCGTGGTGTTTCTCTCGTTAGTATTCTGGGGCTGGCTTTGGGGCCCAGTTGGCATGCTGCTCTCAGTGCCGCTTACCATGATCGTCAAGATTGCGTTTGAGAGCAGTGACGACACCCGCTGGCTCTCAGTGCTGCTCGATTCCGAATATATAGAAGCTTGAAATTACAGGCTTTTTTTCGCTAAGCCCAGTTTAGGAATCATCCGATAAATTTTATTCATCTAATTTTCTGCCGGAAATATCACTTACTTCGGTAGAGGGAGGCTTATGTACATCTCTTCGCTCGATAACTTCTCGGACGACAAGCAGGGGGACGCTGAGAAGCAAGACGCTGCGCCGCAGCCCGCTGACGTAGGTGCGCAGGCTTTAAGTCCCGAGGACGTTCAAGACGCACCGCGGGAAATGCTGCTGACTAAACCGCCCAGCATTCTTGCAGTCCTTATTATCTTCCTAAGGGAGGCGTGTACCACTTTCGCGAGAAGCTCTTGGTGGACACTAAAGACTTGCGGCGGATATTTTCGTCATCATCCTTTTCATGCTGCGTTCAACACCTTTCTGATTGCTTCGTTATGGCTCGTAGTTAAGACAGGAGTCCGACTGCATGAAGAACTGATTTTAGCTGAAATCTCCGATGCGACAATTGATCAAGTGATCGAAGCGTCAACTTATACGCGTCAGTATACTCCTGTAGAGGTTTCCAAACTGGGAGCGCAGTCGTTTTTGCGAGTAGGAGCGCCAATTTGGGCGCAGCGCGAGTCAATTCGTGCTGTCCTTTACGAGGCTCGCAAGGCCGGCTTACCTATTGTCGACCAAGCTGTCCTGCTTGCAACCGTCGAGGTTGAGTCGGGTTTCAATCCGATGGCGCGTGCACCTACTACGACGGCTTGTGGTCTGTTCCAGTTCGTTAAGGCCACGGGTTTGCGCTACGGGTTAGATCCCAGTGATTGCATGGACCCATGGAGTAACGCGGAAGCTGGCGTGCGCCATTATCTTGATAACTATAAGACTAGCGTTGAGCCGTATGTTCGCTTCTTGCACGGACCGGAGCGCGTGTTTACGACATTTGAAAAGAGCTATTATCTGCACCACGATGGACCAAATTCAAGCGATCCCTCGAACGATGTGAAAGCCGTTGTGCTCCTTGGAACGCAGTTTTTGTTCAGGGCCTATCACATCTTACAGGATGAAGCGCATTCTGAGGTCCGCGCACCGACGTTTGCCGAACGGTTTGATGAAGAAGCTCGAAGTGTCTTAGCTCCGATTCTTCCGCAGTGGCTGCTAAGTCCAGCGCGATCAACGTACTAGTTTAATTGCACTCTTTTCGGCTTGAGTATAGTCTTGGCGCTAGCCATGCCAAGCACTAGTGTCAAACAAAAGATAGCCCTTCTCGGCGGCGGATTGTTCGCAGGACTTCTGCTGTCAGCACTGCTTTACTTTCCGCTTAAGTCTCTGGTTCAGTGGACGAGGTCGTCGTCTGCTGAAGGTTCGACTTTTGAGTCACTGGATGACTTGCGAAGCACGATGCTGCAATCCGATGAGAGAGACGTCAAATCTGACCACTCAGTCAGCCTTCGCTCACTTATTTCACCGCACCCTTCAGATGCAATAATTTACGATCTCCGACCGAATACAGAAGTAAAGTTCCAGGGCGTTCCAGTTAGGATAAATAGCTGTGGTATGCGTAGCCGTGAAATCCCGATCGCAAAAGGCGAAGATGTTTTTCGAATAGCGATGCTGGGAGACTCTTACGTTTTTGGCTGGGGGGTTGAGGAGGATAAGAGCTTCGTATCGATGCTTGAGCAGCGTCTTAACCAGTTTACCGGCGGCTCTCCCAGGGTGGAGGTGCTGAACTTCGGAGTCCCCGGATATTCAACGTTTCAAGAAGTTGCTGCATTTAACGCAATTGGCAGGGATTTCGACCCTGATCTAGTGCTGATGTACTTCATTCGAAATGACTTCGGGCTGCCCTTTTTCATTAAAAGCTTCGGCGACTCGGACGAAATTGTTCCTGGAACAACCTTCGACAAAATGAGTGAAGAGGGCGAGCATGAGCTAGTCGGTGAAAAACGCAGTACGATGTTTAAACTGCTAAACCCGAATCACCAGATCAGAGACATTGCGAACGCCTTAAACGAGCAGAATATTCCATTCTACTTAGTTTTTAATCCGCACGGCTCCTCGGACTTGACCCGACGGAAGCTCTGGGTTTTGAAGCCGCGCAAGTTCATCAATGTTGTTGATTTAAGAGATGAGTTTCGACGGATTACTAAGGAATACGGAATTGACCAGAATACTTTGAAGCTTCCGCACGATGAGCACCCTAATGCTCGCAAGCACGCCCTGCTGGCCGATATGCTTACAGCTTCCCTTCTCGGTGAATTCGCTCGCCTCGACTTTACAATCAAATAGCGTGGGCGCGCCGCGGTCCATGTACCTTCGCAATGAACCGCAAAGCAAGGCGAGACGGGCACGGGGATACACGAATGCATCCCCGCCCGACGTCAGAGGAACGACGCGCCTAGTTCGCCCCTAGAGGAAGGAGATGTCGTTGCGATCGTTGTCCCAGCGGATCACCTGCGTGTTCAGCGGACTGCCCGAGAGGGTGCAGCGGCTGACGACCCAGGTGTGCTTGCCGTCACTGCCGTTGTAGACGAGGGTAGCGACGTAGTCACCGACCGGTTCGCTGTGGAAGTCGGTCGACTCATCGAGCGGAACCGTCCAGGCCTTGCGGTCCTTCGGTCCACCGATGCTTCCGTCTTCCACAGGCGTGGACAGGACGAGGAGGACCTCGCGGTCTCCGCAGCGGTTAACCGTGAGGGACGTGTCGAACGTCGCCTGACTGATGGTCATGCGTCTCTCACTCATCGGTAGCTCCTTGGTTGAGTGATAGGGTTTCCCAACGGTGCCCCGAGAACATTTCTCGTAATAAAGCACTGCCGAGCGTCCGGTGCATATTGTGCATACGACGATCGGCAGCGGCTAAAACCATAGTTCGCGGCGCAGCCCCGCCAGACTGCTTTAAGTCGAGCGGAGCGCGCGCATGCTCATTTGAAGGAGAATTTGGAAGGAACAGCTAAAGCCGAAAATCGTATACCTCAGCGGTATAGTTTTCAAGCGCTGCCTAGGGCTTTTCGCTGTTTTTTTCTGGATACCTGGCGTGATTTACAAAATTAAGCGCGCGAAAAATTGTATACGAATCCGGATGTATTCCCGGAAGGTGCGCAGGGGGCACGGGGGAGTAGGGATTTCTATCGCTTTTTAAAATATCACTCAGGCTCAGCTGAGAATCCGCGGCAATTTGAATCGTCTCTCTAATTCTAGCAGCCCACTGCGAAGATGCTTCGCCGTACTTATAGACGTGCGAATACTGCGGGCCGTGATACAGCTGAGCGCAAAAGTAAGCCAGCAGAAGAAGTACGCCGCCACTCGACTTACGCTTCGCCGCTTGTTCGATTAGAGGTACCGCAAGAATTATCAGGCCGGGAAGCGCGGAATAGCTGTAGCGCAAAAACAATGCGTAAGTAATCTCCTCATGCCAGCGGCCAAGGGCGGTTAAAATGAATGGCGATACAAGAAGCGTTTGTCCAAGCAGCCAGAACACTAGAGTGCGTCGAAGCTCTGCGCCGCAAACGACGGCGAAAGCGGAGATCAGAATTGTGACTAGGAGTCCCAGTGCGCTGCTGTAGCTGACTGGAGAAAGAACGCCTTCTAATCCAGAGGGGAATGATTGATAGACCTGACCGGGAGAAAATCCGGGCAAGATCCATAAGCCGCGGAGAACCGCGCCAGCTTGACTCCCAACTGCAATGTAGGCAGAAAATCGACCAAGACCTTCGTTGAGCAAACGGGACAATGATTGAGGCTTCTCGATGTGCTCTGCGCCGGACTGAAGCAAGGCGTACATCGCTCCGCAAACAACAACTGCGATACCGGCAATCACGCATACTTTAAGCACACGCATCCAGTGCAGGCGATCACTGAAGTGGAGAGCGGTCGCAGCCGCTAAGACCGCGGGTAGATATAGAAGGACGCTAAATCCATTGCCGAACGACAGGGGTGCGAACAACGCAAAAACTACGCAGTAAATAAGCTCTTTGTTGTTTGCATTGCGAATGTAATCTAGGCCTGACAGGGCAGATAGCAGCATTGCAGTAAGAAACATCAGGGTGCACTGACCAAACCACCAGCCCAGGACCTCTCCGTGCAGCAAAGATATTGCAAAGAGCATTGCAGATACTACTGCGGACTTTGTGATGCGTTGAGAGCCTTGCAGTTTGGATAATAGCAAAGCAAACAAATACGCATTTGCAGCATGAATGGCATGACTTAGCACTAGCCCAACTAAGTACGAATCGTGAATCAATTTGAGCTGCGCGTAAATTAATCCAAAAAATAAAGGGATGAAGTGCTGATTGTGAAGTGTAAAAATGGAGCTAAATCCCTGGTTCATTATCTTTAGGATAGCGTCCCACTCGTCCCATTGGAAAAAAGCAGAGAGCCTCATTTGAGTGGCGACGCTCGCAAAGAAAATCAGCAAGTAAAAGTGTCGTCCACCAAAACTTTCAAAACTTAATAAGTACCAAACTAGAAAGGCGCTTGCGGCAAGAGAGAGGAGCAATGCGGCTATGTTGTCTCCAACTTGGATTTGCCACTCCGGGTCGAAATAGAAACTTAATCGCTGATGAACAAAGAACGCGCCCTCTCCTTCGACGTCGACTTTGAGCCGCAGCTGTTTGTCGAGAGGTAGGGTGAATACCGCTTCCCCCCACGCACTTTGAGGTTTTGAAAGGATGACTTTGACCAGCGGCCTTTTTACATTAGCTGCTGGTAGCACGCTGACCAGCAGTTTTGCGTCATCTGCTAGTTGGTAACGTAAAGCAGCCAGGGGTTGTTCGGCGATAAAACTATCGCTGGTACAGCTTTTAACCGCTGAGGCATTCGCGCATGCTTGGGTGTTTTGCCACAGAATAAAATGGGAGCCAGCTAAGAGCTTCGGGGCCGTCGAACCGTAGAAGAAGAAATAAAGTAGGGCTGACGCAATGAATCCACCTAGCGCGAGCAAGCTAGTGTTGTAGCTTCGTAAGTTTACGTCCTGCCCCGCGGCTGCTTCCATTTTGCAGGGATATCATGAGAGCAAATGAACGGGCAAGAATCTCAGGAATCTTTGTCGTTCTCGCCGTCAGCCTTATCTTTGCCCCCTGGTTCGGTAGGAGGAACTCCTTCTGTTCCGCCGTCGAGGGCCTCTGATGCAGACTCGAACGCATATTGGATATTGAGGCTCAACACGCAGATCGGAGCGAATAACACTATGATGGACAACGCCATCACATATTCCAGCAGAGCTGAGCCACAACTCGACCTAAGTGCGTTTTGAAGGCGATTTTTATTAGTATCGTGGATCATCTTTCGTGCCTACCGGTTCTGGAGAGTCGGAGTTGGACGATCCGCCTTGCTTGCCTACTACGGGGTCTTCTTTACCCTCGGTTCCTCCGTCAGTTAGCGTATAGGACACAATGCTAAATGTTTTCTTAAACTGGAGGTTCGAGAAGTAGATTGGCGCAAAGGCAATCAGCACCGAGAGCACCAAAGTGTACTCGAGTGCAGCCGCCCCGCGTTGGGCGCTTAAACTTCGTTTAAACGACAATGGAAATACCCCTCTTAGTTCATCCTCTGTTCGAGAAAAGCAGGGCACTTGCTTCTCATGATACTTTGACTCTTGTGTTTTCAATGACTTACCTCCTCAATAACCTCTGCGGCACTGTAGCCGCCCACAACTACCTTTGCTCTTCCTGAGCCATCCTCAATTGGCTCGACGCTTAAATCGCGGTCGAAGCCGGCGAGATAACTTCTCGCTTCTTTATGAAATTCTTTGCCTTTCTCAAGCAGCCAAGCGCGAATGTGCTCTATCTTTGAAGACGGGATGTTGTCGAACTCGGTTCTAAGATAGTAGTAGCGCTCTTCGTTTTCGCGCGTAAGGTTTTCTTCGGCGGCTCTTACCAGCGAATCGACGTTGCGATAGAGTAAATTCAGCGAGCGCTCTGGAATATTGCGCAGGACTGACTCAGTTGTGAGGAGTTTTAGTCCGCGGCTCGTCTCTTCCACGGCGCCGATACGCTTCATTTCAAACAACATTGCAGGTGCATTTGTGTCCTTGCTGACCATGTCGACTAAGCGTCTAAATTCGCTGTTTTCGCCTTTATATGAGAGAAGTTTTGGCTTACCGGCTCGAGTTAGGAACTGCTCGTTTTGCTGCCAGCGGTTAATCACCCGCGCTAGTAAACTTTGTTTCATTTCGCTTGGCTCATCTTCCTCGCTGATTCGATTAATTTCGCGACGAGTTACCCCGGTCATTGCATTTAACTTGCTTACGGTGATCTTGGAGTCTTGCTCTCTAAGCTCGTCGTGAGCCGCTCTGACAAGTTCGCGCTTGAGTTCTTCGAGGATTTCCGGCAGGGCAATCGAAAACCGTACGCATAGACGGGCAAGTGGGCGAATCATCGCCTGAAGCATCTTGCTGCGATCTGCATACTGTTTATCCATGCCCTCTTAAAAGATTGTGCTATTTACCCAATATTATAACAGTTAATGGGCAGAATGTGATGTCTTATTTAATAGATATTTTCAGGACTAATTTCAATAAGTTACAAGCCTTTAATAGGGAGATGTTTTAAAATATTGTGTTAATCACACAATAAAGCTCACGCCGCGCCGTTTAGGGGCTATAACATTCACATCTGCCGACTGATTGCTGGGCAAAGCGGGTTTGGGACGGCACGAAACGAGAAGTAAAAAATGCGTCACGTGGAGGGAGCATGAAACAAATGGAGTCTTGTCGAGAAAACACTAGAGCTATGTATGAAGAAGCCTGTTTTAGCAAAGCTCGTCCGCTGGCAACTGTCTCTCAGGCAGCTGCCTGTGAGCGTAGACCGATTATTATAGAATCTCTTGCAATGCAGGAGCTGCGTGCTCGCCTTGAGCGAGAAGGCAAATTTGGGCGAAAAGTTGGTGCTATCGCACGACTGGGGAAACTGCTTCGTTGGGGTCGAAGCCGGCAGGCAGCTTAAGTAAAGCCTCTGCCGCATACCCTTTCTCCGGAAAGGGCCTACTTTTACTACATCCATGCCGCCTGCATATGCAGGCGGCTTTCTAATTTTGCTTAGTTTAGTGCGGGCTGAAGTGCGACTCCGCCTCTGCGAATCAGCGAATTCCAAGGGGTAAGTTCGTAGTAGGAAACGCGGCCTCGCAGTGTCCGATGCGGACCGTCGTGGGTGACCTTCAGTATTCCGTATGTTCCCGAACCAACTTCGCTGTGCAAATCAAAGTCAACTCGCCGCAGCGGAGGAATTGTAAATGGCTTATTTACGATCTTTTGATTGCCTGCATAGTCGACCGCAGTAATAAATCCTGAAATTGGAGCAGTGGAGACATTTCTTAGCTCTAGGAAATTAAAGTCTGCTGCGGAAGTGTTAAATCCGCCAAAAATTGTAGTTTCAGTGCACCAAACACGCACTTCTTCACCGCCGCCTTTGGCGTCAGCCACTGAAATTCGGTAGCGGTCTGCCTGTGTTGGAGTAAAAGAAACACGGGTTCGCCCAGCAGTTCCAATGCCACCAGTAACGATCGGACTCATTTGCCCGGTAGGTCTGCCTGAAAGTGTGTCCGGGTCACCCGCCAATGTTCCAACTATGCTGGTGCCAAATGCGAACTCTGAGGCAGCATTTGATGGAGTTCCCTCGCAAGAGTAGCTGCGTCCACCGATAGTATCGAGTAAGAAGCCGTCTCCGGCATTTAGTGTCGGTGCATGGCCTGACACAGCGACAGGCCCTCCAATCGAGGCCAAGTAGTCCTCTGCCGCTGCATTGGATAAAGGGATGACCACAGCCGCTGCGATTGCGGCAATAATTGTTCGATGTCTCATTATTTTTTCCTTCCTGACTTACTAAATCACCACGCTTGCCGTTAGGGCCCGTCAGGCATCGCTCGAGAAGTTAGACTAAAAGGAACATTGATTGGTTTACTTTGGTGCAGATTTAATCCGTTGAACGAGTATTCTGGACTAAGGTATGAGGCGAAGCAATTAGCGAACGACGGTAGTTACAGCAAAGCTCTCCTGCATTCGAACAAGTTCGCTTGCAAGTTTAACGCTCGAATCCTTTGCGGTAACAACTACAACTCCGTAACTGTCAGGCGACGTGTGGAAGGTTTCTGAGTCATGCAGTTCTAGATATGTTGTCGCTCCGGGCTGCAGGACATACTCAAGCTCAGAGCTCACGGTCGGACCGTTAACCGTAACCCGATATTCGACTACTTGGTCAGACGGGTTGCTGACTCGCAGATAGTTCTTCATTTGTAGGTAGAGGTTAAACGAACCGAATACGTTGTAACTCGAAGGGGACATCGATTGTGTGCCAAACATGCGAGTGATACTTCCTGAAGAGTTACGATGGTAGAACATACTTTGTGCAATAACTGAGTTGCTAACGGTCGGTTGTACAACTGCTATGCCCCCGGCTCCATCTTCCAAGTAGTCGCTTGCTTTTAAATGATACTGAGCGTGAGGAGGAAGCACCAGCATTTGATTAAATGCTTGGCTGCCGTCCTGTGACAATATGGACAGTCTCACGTCAACGGAGATGTCCAGAACGTTAATTACTTCGAGCCAGTTATCTTCACCGTAGCGATTAGAAACTCCCATTACGGTCTTTTGACCAGTCCCGGCTTTCGCCAGCATTGGAAAGGCGAAGTCGTAGGCTGTTGGCGCATACCCAGCTGGAGCATTCGCTCCGTAGCGAATAAGTTGTGCGATATAGGGCTGCGAAATATCAGCCGGCTCAATGACATGAACACCGACGACAGATGGACCGGCCGTTACGTGTCCACCATCAAGATCGAGCCTGCCGAAGGCTGGGACAGTGATATCTCTAGACAGCAGCAGATCGCCAAGTTGATTGAACGTCTTGACCGTGTAGCTGGCTGGTTCCGATGCTAGGTTAATCACGGAGAGCCAGTTTGAAACTTCGTTGTTTAACTCAGCCGGGTTAGTGCTAGGCTGGAAAGTGTTAAAGCTAACTGCGGTGTTGCCGTAGCTTTCTACTGCGAGCGGGACAGCGAAGACATAATCAAAAGCAGTTGAAGCCAAACCGCCCTGGCCATATTCTCCGCGGTAGAAGAGCAGGTGGCCGTCGATGATGCTGTCAAACTCCAGTTTTACGATTCCGTATGATTCTGGAGTGAACCCGTCCATGTCGTTCAAAATTACGTCGAACTTGTTTTGCGCTCTTACGGTAACGGTTTGCTGACCCGCTAGGCGACCGTCGATCGCATAAAGTGAAACTTTTACCTGGGTGTCCTCCATCGTCGGGTTCACCAGTTCGAGAACGTTAATCATATTCAAATAGCTGTTCCAGACAGTATAAACTACGTCTCGAAGGTGACGCACAAAGCTTCCGGAGTCGTAAGGATCGGTTCCAGCCTCAATTTCGTCTGCATCACTGACCCCGTCGCCGTCGCTGTCCCGATCAGCCGCTGGTTCATCAATGCGCAGTTCAAAAGAAACCGTGGTAGTTTCGTAACCGTCTGTTGCTGAAACATTAACAGTGAATGTGCCTGCTCCGCTGGGCTGTGGAGTGATTGTCAGTTTAGAGCCAGATACTTCTACTGCTGGAGTCGACTTTGATGAGCTTTCGGGGACATCGAAGAGACGGGTTGGGTCAGAGTGGAACTCCGGCCCAAGTGTTGCAACCAGCGGGCTGTTTGCAATGCTGTTTGTCCAACGGTGGAGTTCACCGTTTGGCAGGATAAAGAACCAAATACTGCCGCCGTTTCCGGTGATGTACTTTTCACCAGCACCGCGATAGTTGTAGTAATAGTTGCCTGTTGTGCCGAAATCATACTGCTGATCAAGCTGATAGGCTTGTGCGCCCTCCTGCTCAACCTCCGCGCTAAACGAGATGCTATCACCATCAGAATCAGACGCTACTAGACTAACAACAACCGGCTCATCGTATGTAGTGACAATATCTGAAATCTTCTGAATAGACGGAGGCGAATTCTCGATCGTTACACTGAAGGAAGTTTGGACGCTTGCCGAACCGTCATTGGCGGTAACTCTGACAGTAAAAGTTCCTAAGTATCCATTATTTGGCTTTATTGTCAGCGTAGTCCCTGAAATGGACACAGTTGCAGCTCCTTCTCCGGAAGGCTCTACGACGTCGAAAAGTAGTGCCGGGTTCGCCCAGTATTCCGAGCTTAAGGTCGCGATGTACGTTGAGCTGGCGATGCTGGTTGTCCAGCGACGAAGCTCTCCGCTCGGTAGAAGGAAATAAGTGCCCGTTGCGCCGCCGATGTATTTCTCGTTCGCGCCGCGATAGTTCGGGTAGTAGCTACCGAAGCTGTAGAAATTGTGCTGCTGATCGAGATCGTATGCGAGGTCTTCAAGAGTTAACACTTCTGCTGAGATACTAACGCTGTCGCCGTCTGGATCGGAAACAGATACTGAGATGTCCTTAGCAGAGTCGCTGGGTGACATTGTGACATCGGAAATAGCCTGAATTGTTGGCGGCCGGTTTTCAACAGTCACGGTAAACTCAGTGCTGTCTGAGCTGAAGCCATCGCTAGCCGTTACTCTTACCGCGAAATCGCCCGAGTAGCCGCTGCGCAGGGTAAGAGTCAAGGTGCTGCCGGAGATGCTCGCGGTGGCAGGCGCGCTCCCGCTCGGCTCAGCAACATCATAAAGTAGACTAAGGTTTGTATGATATGCAGGACTTAACGTTCCAAGCAGGGTGCTGCCGCCGATCGTGCCGGTCCACTGATAAACCGCGCCCGTGGGCAAAATGAAATAAGTGCCGGAGTTTCCGCCAAAATACTTTTCTTGTGCGCCGCGATAATTGTAATACTCTGCACCGAGGCTGCTAAAATTGTTCGACTGATCTAGCTGCCAGGCAGCATCTTCAACTGATAATACTGAAGCGGTGAATGTGATCGAGTCGCCATTCGCGTCACTTGCGGCCAGCGAGATATTGTGCGAACCGCTGTTTAGTGCATAGGCCACGTCGTCAATCGCTTCGATAACCGGGGCGACATTATTCACTTCCACATTAAAACTTCTGCTCGTGCTGAGATCTCCGTCACTTGCAGTTACGACAACAGTAAATTTACCCAAGAAGCCGTTGCTAGGCGTTATCGTGAGTGTAGATCCGCTAATCGAAGCACTCGCTGGGGAGCCGCTGGGTGCTGCGACGTCTTGAAGCAGGCTCAAGTTTGTGTGATAGGTCGAAGAAAGAGTGCCAAGTAATGAGCTTCCTCCGATGGAACCAGTCCAGCGATATACGCCGCCGTTTGGAAGAATAAAGTAGGTTCCGAGTGTTCCGGAGAAGTACTTCTCACCTGCGCCGCGGTAGTTGTAGTAGCTGTTCCCAGTCGTGACGAAGTTGTGCACTTGGTCGAGTTGGTAAGCCAGCTCGGCAGTTGTCTGTAAACTAACCGTTAAAGTTACAGTGTCTCCGTCAGGGTCGCTTGCAGAAAGAGCAATGTCGTGAGGTCCGCTGTTCGGTCTCAGAACTACATTATCAATTGCACCTAGCTGCGGCGCGCTGTTAGTTACTGTAACTGTAAAGCTAGTACTGTTGCTGGCTGCGCCATCAGTAACTGTAACGGTAACATTGAAACTGCCGACAAACCCAGTTTTCGGAGTAACAGTTAATTCTGATCCCGAAATTGAAATAGTGGCGGGGTCACCTTCGTAGCTTGGTTCCGGCACATCGAACAAGAGCGCCGGATTGCTGTAGTAGGAAGTGTCTAGCGTTCCGAGAAGGACGCTGCCAGCAATGCTGCTGTTCCAGCGGTAAACTCGTCCGTCCGGAAGGATGAAAAATGTCAGTGAGCCACCGAAGAAATACTTTTCACTATAACCGCGATAGTTCAGATAGTAGCTGCCATCGGTATAGAAGTTGTATTGCTGGTCGAGCTGGTAGGGAAGTTGGCCACCTCCGCTGATTTCCGCTGAGTAAGACAAGCTATCGCCGTCAGCGTCGGTTGCCGAAAGATCGATTACTTTGGACGAGTTTGGAGCTACGGAGACTGTAGAAATTGGGCTTAGCACCGGTGCATTATTTACCACGCTAACGATGAATGTTTCGAGCGAGGAGCTGATACCGTCGTTGGCCCACACGGCAACCGCGAATCTGCCGATAAATCCGTTCTGGGGAGTTATCGTTAATGTACTTCCGCTAAATGAAACACTGGCAGAGCTGCTGCTTGTTGGTTGTGCTACGTCATAAAGGTTGACCGGATTTGCGTAATAGCTCGCATCTAAAGTCCCAACAAGAGTGCTTCCAGCAATCGTTCCAGTCCAAAGATAAACTGCTCCGCTGGGCAGAATAAAGAAGGTCTGACCACCGGCATTGCTGTAGAAATATTTTTCACTATACCCGCGATAATTAGTGTAGTAGCTGCCATTGTTGTAAAAATCATATTGCTGATCTAGCGCGTAGGCAGTCGCGCTAACAGCGTCATAAACTTGTGCCGAGTAGGTGAGCGAGTCGCCGTCGGGATCACTTGCTGATACGTTTAACGCTAGAGTTCCTTGAGAACGGGACATTGTTTGGTCACTAATTGCCGAAATTACCGGCGACCTGCTCGCAGTGAAGTCATGAACTACATGATCCGACAAAGTGCCTGTGGCCTGGCTTGGCGAAAATCCGTAGCCGGAAAGAGAAGGCGTGATTGTATAGTTCGTATCTTCCGCTACAGATCCGAAGGAATAGACCCCACTAGCAGAAGTAGTACGTGAACCTAGCGATCCAGCACTTAGGTTTACTCCTTGAACCGGGGTGTCGTTTTGCAGCTTTATCGTTCCATTGATCGAATAAACTTCCCCGCGGTACGCAGCTACGGTTGCGGCAGTGTTGTTTAGAGTTCTCGCATTGTCTCTAGTGCTGGTGCCGGTGATTTGACCTTCATCAGCTACGTTCGGATTTGAAAAGTAATCGCGGCGAGTTCCGGGGCTGTACGCCATGATGGAGCGTCTAGTATTCGATGCCCACCTATTACCCCAAGAATACGTATAGAGTCCTGATCCCGAAGTATCGCCCGGTGCGTGCATCGCACCCTGGTTGTGTCCAAGTTCGTGCGCGACAGTCTGAAGGCCGGCACAATATTGATTGGTAACACTAAACATCCTGCTCTCATAAGGACCAATCCAGCCCAGTCCGCAGTACTGCATGTTGTTAATCAGTAGGGCAACGGCGTCAGCAGCATATGTGTTTCTCAACGTATGAACTTCGTCCATATAGCCGTCTGAGAATGTGAGCCTGTTTAGGTCGGTTTCGAAGCTTCCGCTGTCGTTGTAGCTAACCTCGTAAGAGTGGGCCAAAACCAAGTTGATATGAATCTCGCTGTTGTCATATGCGACGTTTGCGTCCGCAACAGCCTGGACGATACGCGCCTGAATCGCACTAGTTCCTCCCGCGGCGCTTCTTGCCTGCGGAGTATAAGCGAACATGATGCGAATTGTGCTCTCATTTGATTCGTCACCTGCGGCAGGAGCCGGGCTGCTTGGCGCAGAATCGTCTCCGGTGGAAGCTGCAGGCGCAGGCTCGTCGGCGCTAATTGTTTCGTCGGCAGGCTTTGACATCACCGTTTCGTGCGCGTCGTTGGCACAGTCCGGCAGTTTTTCAGTATGAACTTCGTCTACTACGGTGTTACCATCTTGGTCGTGTGCCAGCAGGTAAGTGGTTCCGTCATCGAGCGCAAAGCGTCCAGAGTAGCCGTTTCCGTCGGTTCCCTCGACAACTGCAAGCGTCATGCTGCCGATTTTTTTCCCGTTTTCGTCAACTAGCTGACCAACTAGAGATTTTTGTGTGTCACTTAGAGCTCTGTTCTTTGTGGGAATCACTTGAAACTGATGACCAGGAAACGGTTTGAAGTTGAAGATTCGACCGTCTGCGACAGAAGGATTGACTTCAATTCGTCGTCTGCGAGTAACCCATGGCATGTCGGACGGCTGAGCCACATTGTCGTCGTTGACTTCGATTAACAACTCAGTTGCGTTGGTGTCCTTTGCAAGTGATGTGTCGGCGTCGGAACCTACTAGTTCATCCAGCTTCTCGTCCGGCTGAGCTTCAGGAGTGTAAATTTGATTCGGGTTCAGCGGAGGAACGTTCTGGGCAAATGGAGTGGGGGCTGACGGAGTTGCGGCGACGAATGAGGGCTCTTCGGTAAGCTGATCGGTTTTTACGACAGATGAATCAGGGGCTCCGATTACTAGAAGCAAGGCCAGCAGTGCACAAACTGCCGTGAGAAGAACTGCCGCGCGTTTTGAATACAACCGAACCACTAACGTCTTACTGCTGCCTGGCCGCCGATGCATTAGCTAATCATCCGCGGCGTTTTCCCTAAATCAACTCCGGCCCTAGTAGGATCCCCTAAATTTGCTTAGGAGAATCCCTCAGCTAAGTCTTTGGAATTGCTTGTGTTTTAACGTCGTCACGAGCGTATTTTGTGCAATATTTGAGCCAGCGCTCAGACGGTATGTATTTGGTCGTAACTGCGAAAATCAGCGCCGAAATTGTGACCAGACTTGGCACTCAGGGTTCGGTATGACAAAACGCGTCACTAAAAGCATGGGGCGGGGCGTATGTAACGGCGTTTTAGTCGCACCTAGAGCGTGACGTTAGGACCGTCAGGATAATAGGTCGGGGCGTCGAACGATTGTTTGATCCAGCGGGCGTAGGGATTCATTTTGGTAAAGGGTTCTCGCTCGAGTTGTACTAGAATCTTTCGAGCCAGCTCTTTCTCGCCTATGTATGCAAGAGCTGCCACGTGCTGTAGGTAGGCTGTGACAAGACCGTGCATATCGCAGCGGTTAGCGGCTTCCTGAATAGTTAAATTGAAGATCTTGCCGTAGTCTTCAGCCGAGTACTGCTCCGGGTCGTCTGGGAATGTACTATTGATTCTCTCTGGGTCTAGGGGCTTAACCAGTTGAAACATATACGTCGTGTCCAGGTTTGCCACGAGCTGAAAGCAGTCTTTCATCACATACCAAAAAGCCGGCAGCCAAAAGCAGGACTTCCATCCGTAATCTTGGGAAAGGAAAAAAGCGCCGGGCTTGGTGCACTTGCACATTTCAAGCATGAAATACTTAGTTCCGTACCAGGACTTGCAGCCGTCGATGAAAAGGATCTCAAACTCCATTGACGGGTCGGCTACAAAAATATTATCCGTTTCTGCTTCGCGCTGCCTGGTGCCGGGCAGAGAACTTCGAGCAACTTCTAGAATATTCCAATAGTCTTCACCGGAATGAATCTCATTAAATATTTCTAGAAAATCCGGCAAGCTAGTTTCGTCGGCCGCTTGTAACTTGCTAACCAAGGTATCACTGAGTGCGCCGCGAGAAGTAAGCGGTTCAAGCTTTTTAAGGAGCGGCTGAGGTTTATAATACGCGCCGAAGCGATCGTAAGTGTAGAATTTTACATTATGGTTAAATCTAGGATTGGCCAGCATTCCCAGCGCAATTGCTTTTGTTGAAGCTCCGAGAAATGGTCCCAGCTCAAGAATCGGCTTGCTCCCGCTCCAAACAGTAGAAATGAAATTGTACAGAAAGAATCGTTCGCGCTCACTTACTTCTCCCGGAACATCCAGAAGTCTGGAAATCGTTTCGCCATCTGTAACGGGAGTGCCGAAGACACGGCCGAAAAGTCTGTGATACAGATCGGGCGCGAGTGTCTGCTGAACCTGAGGATTATTTAGCCAACTAATCGCGCTGGTAAGAAAATCACTTGGCATGGACTAGTCTCCTTGTTTCCCAGAAATCGCTAAGATATTTTTTACAATCTCGTCGGTGGCTCGCTCCCCTGTGAAAGCACGGTTGGTGCGAAGGAAGTTGTATGCTCGCAGCCCAAGTTCGGCGCTTCTTGCTGAATCGTCCAGCAAACGATTAACGCTTACTTCTATCTCGGCAAGGCTCGATGCCACTTCGACATATTTATTGAGTTCGGTATCAACAAAAACATGAGGAAGCTTTGGTGCGATATTAAAGCACAGAGTAGGCATGGCTCTGGCAAAGGCATCAAAAATGACGCTGCTCTTTTGACTGGAAACGACAAACAAATTTGATGCATCAAACACGGCCTCTTTGTCGCCGCCATAAACGCGCACGTGCTCTGCCATGCCGAGGTCTCTGGCGATAGATTCTACAGCAGCAGCGTCTTCATGTTTGGCCATCGTTGGGTGCTGCCTGATGATTAAGGTGGTTTTCTTTCCACTGAGATTGCGTGCATGCACTGCTTTGATCAGAGCTTGCATGCTATGTACTGACAGGTAATATGCTGCGGGAAGTGCGGCGTTTAATGACTCATACCCACCCATTGCAAAAGCGATTACATTTTCAGACGGCTCAAGCGATAAGGCTTGTCTTGCTTCCAGTCTGCGCTTCTCCTGGGCAATTTCGTCAGGCTGAACTAGCGATACGTTGAACGGCACTCCCGTTACGATCGGCTTGGCGCTGCTGACCTGAGTACGTTCGAAAGTCCTGAGGCAAATATCGTCAGCCTTAAAAAAGTAATCGCTCGGTTCCGGCCAGAAGTTGTCCATATCGGCAAAGGAGCCATGCGGCAGGTGAACAGTTGGAATTCCGTGGTTCTTCGCAACTTGGATGACCGCCTGGCTTCTGGCTATGTTGGTCGGACTGGTTATTAGGCAGCGTATATCGAATTTATCGACTAACTGCTCCATGGTGTAAAAGTATCGAAACAGCACCTGCATTCCCTCGAGGACACCCGAGCCCAGGCGCCCAATGGCTGCTTCGTTGAATTGATTGGCGTACGGCAGTCCTGCTAAGCCGCGCATGAGATACAGCATTACACCATCAATGCGGCTGTTTCCCTCGTGAATTCCTTTTTCCCGGAATGCTTTCTCGTCGACGTAGTCTTTTACTGAGTAAACGCGATCCGAAGGTAGATCCAGAGAGCTCAAGTCACAATCGGTTAGAATCGAATAGTCGCTGTTTTCAAGAATCGGTTTGAACACCGAATACAGGCGGTCATACATGCGGAGAAATGCGATAACTTTTGGTTTGCTGCTCACAAGCTCTCCACGGACATGCTACAGATGTTCGATATTTCGTCTTTGCCGGTTGAACATTCTTAAATAGAACTCAGCCAACGCTGATCGAAGGTCGCTCCAGACGAGTTTCATGATGTTTTCGCTTTGAGCGCATTTTGCTGACTCCGGCACTGGCAGGCCAGCGTGCCAATTGTGTACCCAGTTCCAGCAGAGCTCATCAATCGCAAGCAGTTCAGCAAGATCCGCGCGGCTTGTGGTTTGATCTAGCTTGTCCGCTAGACGCGAAGGCTTGACTACATATGGTTTAGCGCAGCGCGGACAAGGCGTTAGTATGATCTTAAAGATCGAAAATTTTGTTGCGGTAGTGAAGTGATTGCCGCAGTTGGGGCAATTTACCTTTACGCAGAAATGCACCGATTGAAACATGTTGACAACTGAGGCTTCGATAAGCTCAGCGTCGAACTCGGCCGCGCCAGCCATAATCCCAAGAGGATCTTTTCCCGAGTTTTGCAAAAAATGGCTGCACCATGGGTTGGTTCCAAGATCCAGCAGCTGACTTAGAATCGAGTTTGCCTGCTCGTGATTCCCGTTCATCAATAGCAGCAGGCTGAAGATTCGCGCAAAGCGCTCGGAAACTGCACCGGGCAATGCTGCGAGTTGGTTACATAGAATCAAACCAATCTCATACTCTTTTCCGAGAAGCGCCCAATATGCGATGTCGACTAAGTCTTCCGGCTCGGCTTTTACCTTTCCGAGACTCTCGAAGGTAAAGTACGCCGCGTGATCGTAGCGGTATATATCTAGATACGGCTTTGCGATTGTGTTGATTGGGGATGCTGTATCCATGCGTCGCCTGCCGGGCCAAAGCCTCGTGCCTTAACGGAAAATTTACATTGATTTAGATGCCTTGAGGCTCGAAGGCGATTGCGGCAGAGTTTCGCGTGAGTAAAAATGACTAAACCGCTGCCCAAAACTGCGCTTATGCTCTGAATTTCGTTGTTTTTTCGAGCTTTCAAGCCTCGATCATTCATCTGATAATTTGAGTAAGTGCAACGATTCTAAGAGCAAGCAAGATTTATGAAGACCATCATCACGATTGAAGCACGCATGGGTTCATCCAGACTTCCAGGCAAAGTGCTGATGGAGTCGTGTGGCAAGCCCATGCTGCAGCACATGATTGAGCGCCTGAAGCGCTGTAAACTTGCTGACGATGTTGTTGTCGCGACTACAGTTGAGCCAGGTGATGATCCAATAATTGAGTTGTGTGACAGTATCGGATGTTCCTATCACAGGGGTTCAGAAAACAACGTACTGCAGCGACTGATTGATACGGCACACCACCACAGTGCCGCAGTTATTGTGCAAACGACGGGAGATAGTCCACTGATTGATCCTCGCATCACGGACAAGGGAATTGAGGTGTACCGAAACTCCTCCGTTGATTATGTGTCAAGTCGCCTAGTGCATAGCTATCCAACAGGAACCGACACACAAGTTTATGCGACGTCAGTGCTCGAACGCGTGGCGGAGCTTACCGACGACCCGATCGATCAGGAGCATGGTTCGTATTACATTTACACTCATCCTGAAATTTTCACGATGAAGGACTACGGCTGTGATGATTTGAATTTTCCAAACATGCGCTGGTGCCTTGATTATCCGGAAGACTTTAAGTTTATCGACGAAGTGTATCGCAGGCTCTATCCGACAAACCCGGAATTTGACTCATATGATATCTTGGAGCTGTTGACGCGAGAGCCTGAACTCGGAAAGATCAATGCAATGCATCCGCTTGATTTAACTGATTTCCCCTATAGCGAAACCTTAGATTGATGGGAAAAAAAGTTGGAATTATTGGCTGCGGAAATATAGCGGGTGGCGCAGACTCCCCGCAGCGAGAAACTATTCAAACGCATGCCAAGGCAATTTCACTTCACCCTGATTTCGAACTGAATAGCTGTTTTGATATCGACACTGGCAAAGCGCGTGAGTTTGCCGATTTATGGCGCTGTGGCACTTGCCACACCACAGTGGAGGAGTTGCTTAGTGCCGGGAACGACATTTTAGTGGTTGCTGCGCCTACAGCGGCGCATGCAAGGCTGCTGCGAATGTCCGCGGATTCGGACGCAGAACTGATCATCTGCGAAAAACCCTTGGTTGCCGATGCTGCGGAGCTAGATATAGTTAGAGATCTACGCAAGAACCTCGTAGTGAATTTTATCCGCCGCTGGGATACTAGTCATCAACTTGTTCGCAAAGGCATCGCGCAAAACCAATACGGAGCGTTGTTGGCGTTTAACGCTTTTGTTGCCAAGGGATTATTGCACAATGGAGCTCATCTAGTCGATCTGCTGCAGCATTGGTTTGGCGAAGTCGAGAATATAGAACCCTTACGTGCAAGTTTAATCGAAGGCGATTTGTTCGGCGATTACAGAATCACCATAGCCGGCGGAGTCGCTGGACTTGTTAGTGTTCTTAGCAACGTTCCATACAGTTTTTTCGAAATCGAGCTTGTATTTTCGGGGAGTAGAATCAGTTTGCGCGACATCGGTAACGAGATCGTGATTCAGAATGCTAAACCTAGTAAGGAAACGCCTGGTTTTGTGCACTTAGAAACTGTTAGGACTCTCGAGTCAACACTGCGCAAGTCGCTTTACAATCTTTACGACGACATTGCCAATCAGAAGATTGACTACGCACTAGCCCGGACACAAACCATTTCGGCATCTGAAATGTTGTTCAAGCTTAAAGACGAGGTTGCTCATGCTTGCGATTAAGGGTGGAGAGCCGCTGAATAGGAAAGTTTTTAAAGAGTTTTCCTCAATCGG
>JAGRAN010000039.1:7139-10591 GCA_020434585.1 Bdellovibrionales bacterium | reverse complement strand
TGGGAAGTCCAAGTCCACGATTCTTAGGTGGCGCGAAAGTAAAGGAATTGGACCGCAAATGGGCTGACTACTTCGGCTGTGGATACGCGGTCTCGGTTAATTCAGCTACGAGCGGACTTTATGCAGCAGTAGGAGCAATTGGCATATCGCCGGGAGATGAAGTAATCGTCCCGCCTCTCACGATGTCTGCGTCAGTAATGGCTGTTATTGGCTACCAAGGTGTCCCAATATTCGCAGATTGTGAGCCTGATTACAGCTGTATTGATCCTGTTTCAGTTGAATCAAGAATCTCAAAGCGCACAAAAGCAATTGTTGCGGTAAATTTGTTCGGGCAGCCAGCGAACTTTAAGGCATTAAGAGAAATCGCGGACAAGCATGGCCTGCTTATTATTGAAGACAATGCTCAAAGCCCCGGGGCATTCTACTTTGACAAACCGGCAGGAACTTTGGGTGACATCGGAGTGTTTAGCCTAAATTGCCATAAGGCGATCCAATGCGGTGAGGGCGGAGTTGCCGTTACAGATAATCAAGAATTTGCGGAACGGATGCAGCTAATACGAAACCATGCCGAGTCCGTTGTTGAATCAATGCCGCATGTGTCCATGGTCAATATGGTAGGCCAGAACTACCGAATGACCGAAGTTCATGCTGCGATTGCAATTTGTCAGCTGGATAAACTCGTCTCAGTTTCGAGGCGCCGTCAGGATTTGGCCGCTCGTCTTTCAGAACAGCTTTCGCAGTTTGCTTTTCTGAAAGTTCCTAATACTCGGGAGGGAGCGACGCACGTTTATTATCAATATATGCTCAGGTACAGCTCTAATGAACTTGGAGTATCTAGACAGACCTTTGTCGACGCGTTGAATGCCGAGGGGTTTTCTGCGAAGCAAGGCTACGTCAAACCTCTCTACCTGTTGCCGATTTTTCAGAAGCAAATTGCATTCGGTGAGTCAGGTAATCCCTTTTCCCTCAAAGATACCGCACCGAACTACGCTCAAGGCCTTTGTCCAGTAAGTGAACGACTCCATTTCGAGGAATTGATTTGTGCGGATCTGATGCGATTCGACATATCCTCAGAAGAGGTGGATGCCTTTGCGTCCGCAGTAGATAAAGTTGCTTCCCACTGTGGCGAGCTTAAATGAGCGTATTGTTCTTCGCCCGAGATCCTGGAGCCGCAAATGTCATAACAGCTCTTTTTCGCGCATTTGGCGGTGAGAAAGTGTTGTATGCCAAGGATTATGCCCGTAAGCATCTAGTCCGTTTTTCCGTTCCCTTTGTCGATTTCAATAGTTCCGTCACACCACAGTCGGACTTGATGCAAGGCGTTGCGTCTGTAAAAGCATGGCTTAGTGGCCTTGAAGGTGTTACCGCAGTGGTAACAGGGACAGCTGATGTAGACGACGTTACTGACAAACAAATTTGGCAGGCTGCCCATGAACTATCGATCCCCACGATTGCAGTCATTGACCTTGCGATTCGAACGAAGGAGAGATTTTTCACTAAGGCTGGTGAGCTGGTTAGACCAGATTACGTGTTGTGTCCGGACGACACTGTAACTAAGGAAATTGCTGCTGCTCAGATACCGAGGCAATGCGCAGTTACCATTGGTCGTCCGTATCTATCTATGCTTCACGAGTCTAGAGAGCTGTGGCTCGCAAAGCGCGACGGTGTCCGGCAGCAAATCAGTGACCTGTTTTCAGCGAAATTTTCGACGTTGGTTGTGTTTGCCTCAGAGGCGCAGCGCGCGATGCTGGATGATGGAGAATTTGCCGAAGTAAAAGCATTGCAGCTTGCCCAGCAATGCGCTTCAGAGGCGCTGCAGGATTCTTGTTTTGTAGTTAAGCTTCATCCTCGTGAGAGGTGGGAAGATTTCGCTGGGGCCAATTGTGTTAGTACGGAGATCGATTCTCTTGATCTAATTGCGGCCGCAGATATTGTCATTGGAATTAAGTCAATGCTGCTGTTGGAAGCAGTCTTGCTTGGCCGCCCCGCAGTCAGTATTTCCGCTTGGGATCTTGAGGCGCCGGCTTTCGTGAGTGACAGTCTAGGTCTCGTTGCCGATGCGAAGAATTCGTCGCAGCTCAGTGACTGGCTGAAGACAGCCGCGTATTCATGTCCTGATAAGCGAATACTTGACGAAAAGCTGTTTATAGAGCCGAATTGGAAAAGTGTCTTGTTGTCCGTGCTAGACGAAGCTCGCAGCGGAGTGTGAGGCAATGCTGAGCGATAATGAAATCTGCTGAAATAGAAGCCTTTATTGACACGGTTAATTTGGTTGCTGTCTTGGATCATTCCGGCAGGGCAGGCAACTCGTTCGTGCTCGCTATCTTTGATCAGCATCCCGAAGTTTTGACTTGTGGATGGCTGCATTATGCCTACTCCTATTTGCTGGCCAAATACGGTGACAGCGATGAGCTTGATGCGGTAGAAGCGCACACTTATTGGTCAACTGAGTCGTACTTTCGTTTTTTGTATCAAGAAGCTGACGAAGCCGCTAGGAAGCGCCTCTCGCGAATTGGCGGCGATACGGACGTCGAGTTGAACCGCAGTGTCGTTCGGGAAGTGTTTGATGGTTTTGTTCTCTCGAAACAGAGAATTTCGAGGAAAGCGCTGCTTTTATCGAGTTACTATGCTTTTGCTGCTGGGGCAGGGCGGGATCTTTCAGCGGTAAAATATGTTCTAGTTGATGATGCAGTTAGTCTTCGCGGTGAAAACCCCGATATTGGCTTTAGTGGAAAAGCTATACACGCAATGGTTGAGGACTTTAGTCGTCCCAAATTGGTGAGCCTGGTCCGAGATCCACGGGCCGCTTTCGCATCGACGCGGCATCAATATGTTAACGAAATGGGAAACATGTATGGCTATCGCCCGAGGTCCTTTATAGAAAAATTAGCGTCCTTGGTGAGCTGTAAGCTGACATCTGAGGATTGCGCATGCTTGTATATTTGGTTCTATCACTCTGAAGCTGCCCGTACGGTTTACCGTCTAAAAGATCAGTATCCAGAGCTGTTTTACACTTTGAAAAACGAAAACCTGAACTTGAACTTTCTTCCAACGATAGAAAAGTTTTGTGATTGGCTTGGAGTGTCGCGGTTTCCAGCTTGGAGCGAGCAGCCTTACGTTCCAACCATGATGGGAGCTCCGTGGAAGGGAACCGGTGCTTACAATAAAAGTTACTATAAGCAGGAGTCTTATGGTCCTCTCAAGAACGACCCACCAGAGGTTGCTGCTAAAGTTACTGGTCCAAACGAGTATGTAACCAAGCGCTGGCGCAGTCGGTTATCCAGCTCGGAAATCAAATTATGTGAAGTAATTTTTAAAGATGAATTGGAAGATCTCGACTATCCATTTTTGTTCGACAATCGGCCTTCCGCCTCAACGTTGAAATTTCTAGGCAGCGCTTTTGCGCCATTTAAGGGAGAGCTTCCAAAGTTATCCTGGCTAATCGCAGGAAA
>JAGRAN010000039.1:6653-7003 GCA_020434585.1 Bdellovibrionales bacterium | reverse complement strand
CAGCATGAGCTAAGACGAACTGCCTCATACATCTTCCGCTAGGCGCTTCGTATGATTCCTCAATGCGAAATAAATCCTGCAAGACTCTGAGTGCTTCCCGGCTTGCTAGATAGTGGCCGTATGTTTCATTGTCGGGGTCGTTCAGGTAAGACGTGGACTCGTAAAAAAACATCCCTCCCGGTGCAAGCATTTCGCGAATTTTACCGAAAAAAGCTTCCGCCGAAGTACGCTGGCCTTCGTCGCGGGTATAAAACGAAGCGAGAGAAAGTATTCTGTCGTATTGCTGCGATGGAACGAAATCTTCAAATGGTTGGTCGAAATACTGCGTCTTTTCGGCAATGGAAAGATAG
>JAGRAN010000039.1:0-6589 GCA_020434585.1 Bdellovibrionales bacterium | reverse complement strand
CAGTGCATGCCGAACTCAGCGACGAAAAACCCCACGTTGGAGCCGATATCTATTACCGATGCGGTTGGGGAGTATAGGCGCGAGAGGTTGTACTCACGAATGCGTTTCTCGACCGACCAGCGGTAGCCGGGGAGGTTTATTCGTTCGTATGCCTGGTAGCATTGATCGCCTTGTATATCGTCGCTGTTGTATGTGCGGGGGTTTGCCTCCCGCTCAAGCTGAATTATGCGTTCGATTTCTTGATGGAGCTCCGGCTCGGTCACGGCTTTTCCTCGTGTGATGAGAAGAACAGTTGCAACTTAGCTCAGTAAAAAGCCTGTGTAAACGAGTAGTTACCGCTGGTGGTTTAGTTTGCGTCTAATTGGATGTCAAAACTCCAAGCCGCGCTTTTGCCTAATGCACTCTAACCGCAACTTTCACCTGTGAATCGGCATCGGAATATTGGCGGTAAGTGTTTGATTTATTACGATAAGTGTTGCCGATAAACGGCATCCGACAGTTGGGCTTGATACCAGCAAGGTACAGGCAGCAGGTGCGACTCGCTCATGCGGTACTGCAAACGATGCGTCCAGCCGGACACCCGGCCGAACAGCCGCTTCGATGAATTCGGAGTTTGTCCTGCGTGCAATTTTCAGGACGAGTACGCTTCAATCGATTGGGATGAGCGGCGCCGTGAATTGGACGCGATAGTTTCCGAAACTAAACTACATAACTATTCGGATTATGACTGCATAATCGGTGTCAGCGGAGGAAAGGACAGTACTCGCCAAGCAATGTTTGCGCGGGACGAACTAGGGTTGAGACCGTTATTGGTTTGCTGCACATATCCGCCGGAGCAGATAACCGAACTTGGTTGTGCAAACCTCTCCAATCTCGTGTCACTTGGATTTGATACCGTCAACGTTAGCCCAGGCCCACAGGTCTGGAAACGTTTAATGCGAAACGGATTCTTCCGCTTTGGCAACTTCGGCAAGTCAACTGAGATGGCCCTGTACGCTAGTGCGCCAAAGATTGCCGTTGCGTATCGCATCCCGTTGATTTTTCTAGGCGAAAATCCTGCAATCACTGTCGGTGCGCTCTGCACAGGTTCGACGAGCGGTGACGCGAACAAAATGAAGAATACGCACACCTTGCAAGGTGGGGTCGATGTTGTGACCGAAGAGGGCGTTCGCGAACAAGAGTTGTTTTGGTATCGCTATTCGTCTGACGAAGAAATGCAAATGGCAAACCTAAGGGTTGTGTATCTGGGATACTACATTAAAGACTTCTTCAAAGTTGAGAATGAAAAATTTTCAGTTGCTCACGGAATGCAGATAAGAAATGACCCGCCGGAAGATATTGGAGACATAAGCGGCGCGGAAGCGCTGGATGAAAACTTCGTGGTTGTAAATCAAATGTTTAAGTTTCTTAAGTTCGGTTTCGGTAAGGTGACTGAGCAAGTTTGCGAAGAAATGCGACTCGGTCGTATGACGCGAGAAGAAGCGGTTCGACTAGTCAAAGCCTATGATGGCCGGTGCGCTAAGCGCTACATCGAAAGTTTTTGCGAATACTTGGAAATTACGGAGAAGGAGTTTTGGGAGGTTGCCGAGCGATTTCGTGGCAAGGACGTCTGGGAGCCTGACGGGAATGGCGGTTGGAAGCTGCGCGCCTCGATTGATGAGAGGCCTGCGACATGAGCACTAGCTTGATCGGTGTAGTTGACTACGGACTTGGAAACATTCAGTCAGTTTGCAATGCGCTTGAGCGTTTGGGGTGCCGTTTCTCCGCATCAGGAGACGACAAAGTTCTCTCAAAAGCATCGGCCTACATCCTGCCGGGCGTAGGCGCTTTCGGCGAAGGGATTGATAATTTAAATCGCAGCGGACTGCGTACAATGCTTAACGAACATGTAATAGAGAAGCGCAAACCGATTCTTGGCATCTGTCTAGGAATGCAGCTCTTTGCCGATGCTTCGGAAGAGATGGGAGATTACGAGGGCCTCGGGTGGATACCCGGCCGAATAAAAATGCTGCCCAGCTCTGATGGAGTCCAAGTGCCGCACGTAGGTTGGAACAATCTGAGTCTAAGAATCGGAGATCCGATATTCTCCCGCATTGGCGATGGAGCGCATGTGTTCTTCGATCACTCATACAGCTTTGTATGTGATCAAGAATATGTTTCTGCCGTTTGCTCTCACGGTATTGAAATAGTGGCTGGTGTGCAGCGAGATAACATTTTCGGTGTGCAGTTCCACCCTGAAAAAAGTCAGAACGACGGCTTAAGGATATTGAGAGGATTCTTCAATTATGCTGAGGGCTGCGTATGTTGAAGAGTCGAATAATCGCCTGCCTGACAGTCAAAGAAGGAGTTGTTGTCCAAAGCATCGGCTTTAGTAAATTTCTTCCAGTAGGTCGACCCGAAATAGCGATTGAGTTCCTTAACTCTTGGGGAGTAGACGAAATCATCCTGCTCGACATCTCCGCCGGTCGACTTGGTCAGCTAATTAGCTGTGAGATGATAACTAATTGTTCAAAGAAATGTTTCGTGCCGTTAACCGCAGGAGGCGGAATAACTTCAGTAGAGGAGGCGGCACAACTGCTTCATGCGGGAGCAGACAAGGTTACCGTCAATTCTGCAGCACTGGTGCGACCCGAATTGATCCAGGACGTCGCAAAGAAATTCGGCGAACAGTGCGTAGTCGTTTCGATTGATGCGAAGAAGCTGCCTTCCGGCGAGTATGGCGTTTTTCGAAGTGGCGGGACCGACTCAGTAGGTATAGCGCCAGTTGAGTGGGCCCAGCGTGTGCGCAGTTTAGGTGCAGGTGAAATCTTGATCAACTCAATCGATCGGGACGGCTCAAAATTGGGGTACGACTTGGAACTAACATCTTCTGTGGCTTCGGCAGTCGACATCCCGGTTATTGCACTCGGTGGAGTTGGGCACCCGCAACACTTTATAGATGGGCTTCAAAACGGTGCTGCTGCTGCGGCCGCTGGCAACTTTTTTCACTTTAGCGAGCACAGTGTGATAACGGCTAAATCATTCATTGCGCCCTTTGCTGAAGTTCGACTCGATACTTACGCCGACTATTCCTCGGGCGGCTTTCTAGAAGATGGTAGAGTTTCCCGTAAGAAAGATAAGTTCCTCCAGGAGCTGCGGTTTGTGCACTACGAAGAGGAAGTAATATGAGATATTGTAAGCGCTGCCTCTATCCCGCAAACCATCCGCTGCACCTTACCTTTGACGAGGAGGGAATTTGCAGCGGCTGCAGAGTGCATGAAGAGAAAGACAGCCTTGACTGGAGTGGACGCGCAAAAAAGCTTGAGTCGCTGCTGTCGAACTTCCGCAGTGACTCAAAAACGACGTATGACTGCATTGTTCCTGTTAGCGGTGCTCGTGATTCCTACTTCATCGTACATACTTTAAAGAAAATTTACGGGATGAACCCCCTGCTTGTTACCTACAACAAGCAGTACAATACCAAAAAAGGCATTCAGAATTTGGCCTACTTGAGAACGCTGTTTGACTGCGACTGCCTGACGATGACGGTGGATCCAAGGACAGTGAAAAAGTTAACGCGCGTAACACTGCGAGAAATGGCTAGTATGTATTGGCATTGTCTCGCTGGCCAGACAGTGTTTCCAGTCAGGACTGCGGTGCAGCTCAAAGTGCCACTAATAGTTTGGGGCGTGCATCAGGGCTGCGATCAGGTAGGAATGTTTTCCCACACTGATGAGGTTGAAATGACTCGCAAGTACCGCAAGGAGCATGACCTTATGGGCTATGAGGCGGAGGACTTGCTCGACATTTCGAACGAGCTTTCCAAAGAGGAGATGACTCAGTTTTTTTACCCTCATGATAAAGATGTTGAGAAGGTAGGTGTTCGCGGCATATACCTCAGCAATTACATTCGCTGGGATTCCAAGCGTCAACACGAAGAGATGATCGATTTATACGGCTACGAGTCTGCAGCGCAGCAGCGCACTTTTGATACTTACAACGACGTAGACTGCTTCCACTACTCAGGCACTCACGATTTCATTAAATATCTCAAGTACGGCTACGGGAAGGTGACAGATCACGCGTCCAGAGAAATGCGTCTAAAGCGCCTCACCCGTTGTGATGCGATAGCCAAGGTAAAGCAGTTTCAGAATTTACCTCCGGATGACCTGCCGCTATTTTTGCGATGGCTTGAGATGTCGGAAACGGAGTTCATGAGCTATATTGACGACAAGCGGGATCCGCAGATCTGGAAGCAGAGTGGTGACGGGACTTGGGAGTTGAAGGATTCGATTTGCTGGGAGTCGGGTGATGCAATGACTAAGGCGGCGGCGCTCACGGTCTCGGAGGATTGCCAGTTTGTTATCACCAAGCAGCGTGATAACGCACTACTGGAGGAAAAATATATGTTGTTTGGCAAGGGCTTTGTCCATGGGAGCAGGTAATATGTCGATCGAGGAACGAGTACTTGAAGTCTTTCGCGATGTGTTTGACGATCCGAACCTACAAGTAACAGCGGAAACAAATGCGTCTCACGTTGACGACTGGGACTCCTTCAATCACATCAATTTAATAGTGAGCTTAGAAGAAGCCTTTGATGTGAAATTTTCTACTCAGGAAATCGGATCGATGACTTGTGTTGGAGATCTTTACACGCTGCTTCGTGAGAAGGGAGCAACGGCTTGAGGATTTATACTCAGGAAGAGTTGCTAGAGGCATTTAAGGGTGCCGGCATTGATAAGGGAGATACAGTTCTTCTTACTACCCGCTTGTACGGCGTCGGGAAGCTGGAGGGAGCTGATACCCGAGAGCAGTTTTGTGAAGCAATTTACGCAGTGGTGCGGGAAGCCTTGGGTCCGAAGGGAACTCTAGTAGTTCCAACATTTAGCCAACAAGTCGGTAGTCATGGCGTGAATTATGTTCATGAAGAGACGCCTTGTCGTACCGGAATATTTGCCGAGTATGTGCTGCGGAGACCGGACAGTATTCGTAGTTTTCATCCGGTGTTCTCGCTGACTGCGGAAGGTTCTCAAGCTAGTAGGATTTGCGAGAACGTCTCCAGTACAGGATTTGGGCACGATTCAGCGATGGAGCGGCTTCACCGTTATGGCGCAAAAGCGGTCTGTATCGGTTTTGAGTATTATACAGGGCACATTGTTGCAGGAATGCATTCAATCGAAACACTCTATGGCGTGCCGTATTACTACAATAAAATCGTTACGGCGGATGTCTACCGTGATGGCAAGAAATGCAATAAGGATTTTGTTATTAACGTTCGCTATCTAGATTTTAATATAGCGTTTGATTACAGGCGATTTATAGATTTAATGGCTCGCCGTTCCCATATAAGGCAGGCGCCAGTGGGAGATAGCTGTGTCTACTCATGTACTTTTGCGGACATGTTTGCAGATGGCTTTGATCTGCTGAACGATGACGTTTACGCCTTTCTTAAAGAACGCCCAAACTGGAAGCGCGGTGTCATTCCTTTTGAGGGCAGCCAACAAACTATTACCGAAGAAGAAGCGAAACGAATTAATTGGAAGCTGTTCTGACTAGGCAATGGATATAAACGAGTACAAAATTGAAGATCTCTCGGAAGGCTTGGAAGAGTCCATTGAGATGCTGATTACCGAAGAGTTGCTTGATGCTTTTATCGAGATTTCCGGGGACAGGTCTCCAATTCATTGCGATACGGAATTCGCTAAGCAGCAGGGTTTTTCAGGTAGAGTTGTTCACGGTCAGCTACTCGGAGCAGGTGTGTCCCGTTTAGTGGGGACAAGACTCCCGGGCCGCTACGCCGTGCTGCAAAGCATAGAGATCGGTTTCAGGGCTCCCTGCTATGCGCCGGAACGGGTTATTGTTAGCGGTGTTGTAGATAGTGTTAGTGAATCGGTGGGGCAGGTGACACTTAAAGTAACGATCCGTGGGGAAGATCAGCGATTGCTGGCAAAGGGAACAGCTAAAGCCTTGGTGCGAACATAAATCATGCCTTGAGGAGGGCGCACAGTGAGCTCTGTATATCAGGAACTACTGGCATTAATGGTTGAACACTATCCGAACTACGTTCAGCTCTGGAAAAATTCCAGGGACGAGTTTGGCGTGAACTGGGAAGAAGAGTTCAATCTTCACATGGGTTCAGTGTTTGGCAGTTCGCCGAATGAACAGTGGCTTGAAGCGATTCATGGATATGCAGAGTTTTGTACGGAAGCAGTTCGAGCACAGATCTTTTTCGATAAGCATGGTCGTTATCAAGCCTCGAACTACTCCGAGGTTTTGGAAGAGTGCTATCGTAACTCCGACTACATGAACAAGCGCTATTTGCCGGGACAATATCTTTCTCATTATATCTGGCCTCACCACCAAAAAATGCTAAGGGGATTTGTTTCTGAGCTGCTGCCTCAAGTAGCGGGTGACGTCCGCAGTTTCTATGAAGTCGGAGTTGGATGTGGAATGTACTCACAGAAGGCTCTCGAGTACCTGCCGAATTCAACCGGAGTCGGGTATGACATAAGCCAGTACGCCCTTCAATTTACAGAACGAGTAGTTCAAGCTCATGGTTATGGCAGCCGTTACAGCATCAAACTTGAAAATATCATCGAATCGCCGATCG
>JAGRAN010000038.1 GCA_020434585.1 Bdellovibrionales bacterium | reverse complement strand
CTCAGACGATGTATGACGCTCCCGGCATCGGGCTGGCAGCCAGTCAGGTCGGCTCTAGGCATCGCGTAATAATTGTTGATGTCGGTGATGACGAGGAGACGGGCCGCAGAAGCAGGCTCTATCAGATCATTAACCCCGAAATAATTGAGACAGCAGGCAGTGTTGAGTCTGAGGAAGGCTGTCTCAGCATCCCTGACATTCGAGAAAGCGTTAAGCGCTCTCGAAGCATAACCGTGCAGGGCTTGGATCCGGACGGCAAAACAATCAAAATCGAAGCTGAAGGCCTGCTGTCGATCTGTTTGCAGCACGAGATAGATCATCTAGACGGTATTCTCTTCATCGACCGAATCAGCAGACTCAAACGTGAATTGGTTAAAAGCCGCTTAAAAAAGCTGTCCCAGGTCTAATGTTCGGCAGAAAAAGAAAGAGTGCGCCTGAACCTCAAACTGATAAAGGCGAGACCGAAGGACAGGAGGCTAAACCGACGCTTGTCTTTTGTGGAACTCCTGACTTTTCGGTTCCCTGCCTAAAGCTGCTGCACGAAACATTTGGCGTAGCTTGTGTTGTCTCTCAACCGGACAAACCTGTTGGCCGAGGAATGGAGATGGCATCGCCGGCGGTAAAGGATGCTGCTAACGAACTTTCAATTCCCTGCTTCCAGCCCAAGTCGATAAAATCAATTAAATTCGACGCGGAAACCGGCTTCGGCGGCGGCTCGGCTTCAGCCAAACCGTTAATCGAGCATTTAAACAAGATTCGACCTATCGATGCATTCATCGTTGTCGCTTACGGCAAGATGATCCCGCGCTCGCTGATGGATGGCGCGCGCTGCGGGGTGCTAAACGTTCATGCCTCTTTACTCCCGAGGTGGCGCGGAGCGGCTCCGATCCAGAGTGCTGTTCGTGCCGGCGATGAGCGAAGTGGCGTTTCAATTATGCAGATCGATGAGGGACTCGACACAGGTCCCGTCTTCACAATGAAGCCCGTCGCTTTGGATCCTCGCGAGAACACAGGCTCCCTGCACGACAAGCTTAGCACTCTTGGCGCACAGCTCCTTTGCGAAACACTTCCACGAATTCTCGAAGGCACCTTGAAGCCCGCCCCACAAGAGCCAGCTCTCGCAACCCATGCCCCGAAATGGGAGCGTGAGGATGCAGTTATCAATTGGAACGATCCTGCCGAAGAGCTTGATCGACAAATTCGAGCCTGCGCGCCAAGACCCGGAGCCAGAGCGAACTTTCGCGGGAATCCGATTAAAATCTACGATGCCCAGCCAATTCAATCTTACGCCGGCATTGGAAAAACTCCCGGGACCGTGGTCAAATGTGATAAGCATTCATTAATCGTGGCCGCCGGAGGCGGCTCGTGTTTGGAACTGCTTCGCCTACAGCTTCCGGGCAAGCGACCGCTAGACATCGCCGAGTTTTTAGCCGGCGCGGCGGTTTTTGAAGGCGAAGTTCTCTCGTAAGTTTGGAGGCTCCTATGTCGTCAGTTGTCGCACCTTCTCTGCTCGCATCGGACTGGGGGCGGTTTAGAGACGAATGCAAAGCGGCAGAAGATGCCGGAGCGGATTGGCTGCATATGGACGTGATGGATGGACACTTCGTTCCTCCAATCACTTTCGGTCCGGATGTGATCGCAGTAGCCAAGAAAGCGGTAAATATTCCGATCGATGTTCACTTGATGATCGAATCGCCTGAAAGGCAGCTGCAGGCGTTCGCCGACGCGGGAGCCGACAGCATTTCTGTTCATACCGAAGCCTGCCCTAACCTGCACCGCACCTTGCAAGAAATTAAACGCCTCGGCTGTAAAGCCGGAGCAGCAATTAACCCTGGCACTCCCGTCACCGCAGTCGAAGCAGTCCTTGATTTGTGCGATATCGTGCTCGTGATGACGGTCAACCCCGGCTGGGGCGGTCAGACGTTCATTGATTCTACGCTCGGCAAGGTAACTGAGATTAGCAAAGAAATTGCACGCCGGAGTGCCGGTGCCTTAATTGAAGTCGACGGCGGCATCAACGCCGAGACTGGAAAGAGAGCCCGTGACGCCGGAGCCAGCATCTTTGTCGCTGGCACCTACGTCTTCGGCAGCACGGACTACGCTGCCGCGATAAAGTCCCTGAAATAAACGCAGACCCGGTGCTGCTCGCAGTGTAGTTTGCAGCTAAGTATCGGTATGTGCTAAGGAACCTCAGCGAAAAAGGGTCTCAACCCTTATTCCAGGTCGGGGCGTGGCGCAGCCTGGTAGCGTGCACGGTTCGGGACCGTGAGGTCGGAGGTTCAAATCCTCTCGCCCCGACCATCTCACTTTGCTTCGAAGAGACGTATGGTCGAACCGGAAGTCATCGGGCTTTGCATTGGCGCCTTTATCCTCGGCGCTCTTCCCACAGGGTACATTATCGGCAGATTGCATGGAGTCGATCTGCGCTCTCAGGGCAGCGGCAACATCGGCGCAACCAACGCTAGACGGGTTCTCGGCAAGCGAGCCGGAATATTAACGCTGCTGATTGACGCCGGAAAAGGAATGCTCGCCGCCTCGTTCGACTATTTGTTCCCAATTGTTTCTGCTGCGTCTGCATCACTTGCGGCGCTTTACGGCGTCTGTGCGATCGCGGGACATTGCTATTCTCCGTTTTTGAAATTCAAAGGTGGGAAAGGTGTTGCGACCAGCTTAGGAGTTTTTATTGTTCTTGCCCCGGCGGCAGTGCTCGCTTCGTTCGCAGTTTTTGTCGCTGCCTATGCGCTTACAGGATTTGCTTCAGTAGGATCGATTAGCGCAGCCGCAGCGCTGCCCGCCGCTATGCACCTATCGTTCTGGGGGGAGTATCCTACCGGAACAATCGCCGGTGCTTGGTTGGCAGCTTCGCTGGTCCTGTTAAATCACCGGAGCAACATCCGGCGCTTAATTCGCAGGCAGGAACTAGCTGCTAAACGCAGCTCTGCCAAACCAAAAGAAAACAGGTCCTGACGTTAGTCGACTTTGCTTAGGGCGTGGGGAACAAAGTGTGAGGAGGTTCCATTGTCCCACAGCACAGTGATGGTGACTCCCGGAGGCTCTTTGCCTTCCAAGTTCTCCTTCAAGGACTCTCTGATTCTCTCAACACGAACCTTCTGCACCGTTCCCAGAGGTCCGGTGGTCCCGTTTCGAACGACGCGATCGCCTGCTGTCAAACTAACGCTCACTATGACCTCCGTTTTGCTTCAAACACCATGCAAAGCTAAAATCCACAATCGAGCAACATTTATACAATTTTGGATCGATGGTCTGCAAGCTGCAGCGTGAGAGAGGAAGCCGCCTTGGACAACAGTCCACCTGCAGGAAAGAATAGCGCTAATCTACTGCGTATATATGCGCGGCGCGGCCTCGCGGTCACGCTTGTTCTGATTCTGATTGCACTTTTTGGGGGCAATTATCTGCGGCGCGAACACCCATATTTGATCGCACTTATCCTTCCGGCAGCAGCGATTGCGGCGGGGGCGCTAGCTTATGCGCTGTTTAAACAGCTCAACTCACTGCCCAAACAGGAGCGTAGCAGGCGAATCGCGATGTTCCTGCTCGTTCTGCTGCTCGCCGCAGTGGTCTGCGAATATTCAATCGTTGCAGCCATCGAGCGAATTCATTTTGTTAAATACAGCGCGCTGGCTTTGTTTATTTTTCACACGATTTACCGACCTGGAAGCAGGCTCGGGTCGACGGTACTGCTCACCCTCACATTTAGCGTATCCATCGGAGTCTCCGAGGAGTGCACGCAGTTTTTCCTGCCAGGACGGGTGTTTGACCTCAGGGACCTCTTTCTCAACGCATCGGCATGCCTTATCGGCACGCTCCTAGCGGTGACAACCTCCACCCCAGCTCAGGCGAACTTATCAGCAGAACAAACGTTCGGTTAGCTCGCTCAGCGGGCCTTTTAGCTTTAGAATCAGTCTTAAACGGACGAAATAATGGATAAAGGGGCTGTTCATCACGAATCCTAATATTTCCTGAAGACCCCCTTCGGTTCTAATCATCAACATTAATACGGGCTGCTCGATTCTCCTTTAAGCAGGATGAAACATCCGGAATTTAGCGGCAATAGCTGGGAAGGTTTTGAGGCGATGATCGGTAAGAACGATATTTTCGGTAAAGGCACTACGCTAACCTGTTCATTCTGCGAAAAAACCCAGGACGACGTGAGAAAGCTCGTCGCCGGTCCGCAGGTTTATATTTGCGACGAATGCGTCGATCTTTGCAACGACATCCTTCGCGAAGAACTCGATTCCGACGGCACAGTCGCTTCAATCGATGATTTGCCTTCTCCCCGACTGATCAAAGAACACCTGGACAGCTACGTTATCGGCCAGGAAAAAGCCAAGAAAATTCTATCTGTCGCAGTGCACAACCACTACAAGCGAATTGCGCACGCCGGCACCAAGTCCGACGTCGAGCTGCAAAAGTCGAATATTCTACTGGTCGGCCCTACGGGGAGCGGCAAAACCCTGTTGGCGCAGACGCTGGCGCGTTTTCTTGAAGTTCCCTTCACAATCGCCGACGCAACAAATCTCACTGAAGCGGGCTATGTCGGCGAAGATGTCGAGAACATTATCGTCAATCTGCTGCAAGCCGCCGATTACGACATTGAGAAGGCCGAGCGCGGCATTGTTTACATCGACGAAATCGACAAGATTACCCGCAAAACCGACACCCCATCCGTAACTCGTGACGTTTCGGGAGAAGGTGTTCAGCAGGCCCTGCTCAAACTGATGGAAGGAACTGTCGCAAGCGTTCCACCGAAAGGCGGCAGGAAACACCCGCAGCAAGATTTCCTGCAGATCAACACCCAGAACATTCTGTTTATCTGCGGCGGAGCCTTCGCCGGACTGGAAGAAGTTATCAAGCGCCGCGAGGGTTCGCAGCAAATCGGCTTTAGCTCCTCTAAAGGCGATAACGTCGTTCAAATCGACAAAGGCAAAAAGAACATTTTCGAGCGGGTCCAGCCTAAAGACTTACTAACTTACGGCTTGATCCCTGAGTTTATCGGCCGACTGCCGGTTATCTCAACTCTTTGCGAGCTCGACGAAGAAGATTTGGTCAGAGTACTTACCGAGCCGAACAACGCCTTGATCAAGCAATACCGCAAGCTATTTGAGTTGAGCGACGTAACACTGCGTTTTACCGACAACGCTATCACCGAGATCGCCAGACTCGCCTTGGAGCGCAAAACCGGAGCCAGGGGACTGCGTTCAATTATTGAGAACGCTATGCTGGAGACGATGTACGAAGTCCCCAGTGAACCTGACGTAAAAGAGGTTGTTGTCTCCGAGAAGGTAATCAACGGCAAAGAGGCGCCGATGATTGTCTACGAATCAACAGCTCAGACGGGTTAAGTCTGGTCCGGCTATATCTAGCTGATTAGTTCTCTACGATAACTTCTACACGGCGGTTGCGAGCTCTGCCCGCGTCCGTGTTGTTGGTTGCAATCGGGCTGCCTTCACCAAATCCTGTAACTGAAATACGGCCAGAGTCGACACCGTTGTGTTTAAGCTCGCTGGCAACGCTTCCCGCTCGGCGCTCGGACAGTCTTTGGTTATATACGAAAGTTCCAACGGAGTCGGTATGCCCCTCTACGGCTATACTGCGATGCTTCACCTCGCGCAGAACGTCGCTGATTTCGTGAATTGTGCGACGGGCTTCTTCAGTTAAATTCGCGCTGTCGAAAGCAAACAATATATCAGGAAGGTTGATCACCACTCCGCGCTGGGATGGTCTGACGTCAGCACCGCGGCGGCGCAGCTCGTCAATCAGTCGGCGGTTTTCTTCAATCAATTCTTGCTGACGTGCTATTTCGGCCCGGCGACTATCCAGCTCCTGATCCTGAGCATCGAAGGCGTTGCCCAGCATTCCTCCGATTACCGCTCCAGAACCGCCGCCGATAGCAACTCCGCGGCCGGCATCACCTGTTGTGCTGCCAACTATTGCTCCCAGCCCGGCACCGACAACAGCACCAGTACCGGCGCCTATCGCCGTCTTCTTGCCAGCAGGCGCGCAAGCAAACACACCCAGCAGCAGGGCGATTGAAACGATATTTATCAGCTGTTTGAGTTGCAGATTCATTCAACGCTCCTCGACTTATCGAACAAGAGCTGCAAGAAGCCGTACCGGCCGCTGTCGCTTAGACTGATGTTAGGCGGTTTTTATTCGCCGGCTTGCAGCAGCGTTAGCTGATCTTGAGCCTGCCGATTGTCCGGATCCAAGTCAAGCGCTCGGCGAAACTCGAACTCTGCGTCCTCCTGGCGGCCGATATCGATGTAAACTCGACCGATCTCGATGTGATAAACGGCTGTGCTGGGGCAAAGTTGAATCGCACGGCGGTAGTAAAAGAGCTTATCGGCGTCCGACGCAGCGTTGCGTGCACGTTCGGCTTCCGCTTCGGCTAACATACATTTGTTGCCGGCTGGAGTTACGGCCTGAGGAGCGGGACGCGCGATCGTATCCGCTGCGGGAGCAGTCAGCGCAGGCTTAATCGGGGCTGGCTTACTCAATGCAGCTTTATCCATAGCTTTGGCCGGCTTCTTCGCGGGCTCGCTGACAATCTCGCGCTCCACAACTGGCTTTGCTTTCGGTTTGGGAGTGTTCATTGCTAATTGCTGAGTCGAGCGGCTCGCCGACTTCGAACGCACTTCCGTGATGTCAGAATTAATCGGCTGTGACGGCGCTTGCAGGTAAACGCGCTTCCCTTCTGGAGTATCGATAACTGGGCCTTCCTTAAGACGGGCGCGCGCAGCCGGTGGAAGTGCAGGCTCCTGGTCTTTTGGCAGCCAGCGTTTTATTTCGCGTTTTTCAAGCAAATCTTGAGTTTGAATATTTTGCTGCGCGGAGCTCAAAACCGGCGCAGGTGGTTTAATCGTCGACTTTTGCAGCGGCGCAGCTGATGTCATTTGATCACTGCCGCCCATACGTCGTAAATCTTCAAGCTCACGCTGCTGCTTTTTGAGAATTTCTTCGTGGCGTCTTAGGACATCGTCCTGCTCGGCGTTAATCTCTTCGCCGTTTTCAATCTCATTGCCAATTAAACCGCCGACAGCCGCTCCTGTGAGCGAACCGAGCACAACTCCTTCACCGGCGTTTCCTGTACTGGAACCGATAATTAAACCGGCAGTTCCGCCTATGACTGCTCCGACAGCCGCACTGGCACCGGTCGTCGATAGGAGCGGCCCTGAATCTTCCGTTGCTGCTGGCTCTACGGCCCCTTGGTCATTTGCAGCGTAATCACCCGAAGAAGGGGTGGTCCAGATGTTTCCGCAGGCAGTCGTGCCTAAAACTAAGAGCGCTGCTAGAGGTGCGCTGACAGAAAAACGGGTACGAAAGTGGCTGCTCACAGCTCCCTCCATTGATATCGTGACAGGTTTCTGCACGCATCCTAGCGCAAATATACGGGTGCGGCACGAGAAAAACTTCAAGCCACAAAAACAGAAAAGGAGATGTAAGCGCCCTAGTATCTTCGGTAAGTGTCGTCGTACTGGCGCTGTCTTCGAAGGTCTTCGAGCTCTCGCCGCTGACGTTCGATTTCTTCGGATTGTCGACGCTGCTCTTCTTCAAGCCGCTCCCGTTCGACGTCGCTTTGGTCCATAGCTTCTCCGATTAGGGCACCGGTCAAGACGCCCGCTCCGGCACCTATCGCAGTCCCTTCGGCAGTGTGGCCAGTGGTGCTACCGATAATGGCACCTAAGCCTGCTCCAACGCCGGCTCCGCCAATCGCACCTTGCGCTGCGCGGCTTTGTCTGGCGCAGGCGGATAAGGAAACTAAGAACAGGACTGCAATCGAAAAAGTAACAATTTTAAGCAGTTGCGTTCTCATAAAGTTCTCCACTGCAATATAAACTTGGGTCCTTATGCAATATTTGACGATTCCAGCTGACAAACGGTTTACCGCCTGCGAAAAATTAAAAGCTCGAATCCACTTCCAATTATACTACATTTATACAGCTCAATCACCGGTTTCTTCTTCGGGCTGAACACCGAAGATCATCCTAATGATTACAACTGTTACGCCAATTGAGATCGCACTGTCTGCGATATTGAAACTCGGCCAATGATAAGTGCCGACATAGAAGTCCAGAAAGTCCACGACCGCGCCGTAACGGAATCGATCGACCAGATTACCAACTGCGCCGCCGAATATCGCGGACAGCGCTAGCAGTGAAGCGGCATCTCCCTTCATCTCCTTTACGGCAAGTCGAAAGATAACGACGAAGGCGATTATCGTAACAGCAGTGAGTGCGATGTAGCGCGTGTTTTCAGATAGATTGCTAAACAGACCGAAGGCCGCGCCAGGGTTGTAGAGAAGGGTTAGATTGAACAGGCCGTCGACAACAGTCTCCGAACGTCCAATGCTCAGCCGCTGTATCGCAAGCACCTTGGTATACTGGTCCATAACCAGTACGTAGAAGAAAATAATCGCGCAGAAAATTTTGTACATTACGGGCCAGTATAAGCAAACGCTAGGACTGAAGGCGAGAGATAGAAATTATTATTGTTTTGTCGCCTATTTCCTGAGCAGATGGCAGCATTGTTGAACTACCCTCGGGTGCCATGACTTCGCCTGAGCGCACTTCCGTCAGCTCGACTGCAAGTGTTTCTCGGCTGATATAATCACGGTGCTCCTCTAGCGCCAGCGTCAGCTGCGGACATGCAGTCATGTAAGACAGAATAATTCTGTCTTGGACTTCAAGCCCTGAATCTTTGCGAAGCTTTTGAACACGGTTTACAAACTCCCGAGCCAGGCCTTCAAGACGCAGCTCCCGAGTAATGCCGGTGTCGAGTACGATAGTCACACGACCGGAAGAACCCGCTGCCTTAAACGCAGGATCCGCATTGCGCATTATCAGAATATCATCGCCAGAAAGCGTAACGTTTTGAAACTTAAACGGCTCGCCGCTTTCAATCTCGCGAATTTCGCGGGTGCTGAAGGATTCGACCTTTGACCTCAGCGCCTTCATTCCATCTGAGCCTAATTTCGGGCCTAGAACTTTACCGAGTCGTTTAGTGTTCAGTTGAGCTTTGAGCGTTACGAAATTCTCTTCACGCGAAGTGTATTCGACATGCTTAACGTTCAGCTCCTCTTTAATGTACTCGTCCAGAAGCTTGAGGCCTTCGAGCATTTCATCGTCCGCATACACTACTGTGAGCTTAGCTAGTGGCTGACGCACTCGAATATTGTGTTCGTTTCGCAGAGAGCGGCCGAGAACGATAACTTCTTCGAACAGCTCCATCGCCTTTTCGAGGTTCTGGTCGACTTTGGCGCCGCCCAGTTCATCTATCGATGGGAACGGCATGTGATGCACGCTAGCTACGCTCTTAAGTTCGTCTGCGCCGTCCTTTAGGTTGCGGAAAATTTCTTCCGTAACAAACGGTGCCAGCGGGGCTAATACCCGAACAAAAGTTCGAAGCACTCTGTGCAGAGTCGCATAGGCATGCAGCTTGTCTGCGCGCTCAAGCTCTGTATCGCCACTCCAAAAGCGCCGGCGATTCAATCTGATGTACCAATTTGTTAATTGGTCAACGAAGTCCAGCACGGGCTGAATTGCCGCGTATAAGCGATACGAAGACAGCGCTGTATCGACACCCTCAATTAGCGACGCGGTCTTTGAAAGAATCCAGCGGTCGAGCAGATTGTCTGACTTCTCCTGAGGAACGTCCGAGGGAGTCCAGCCATCAACCAGCGCGTAGGTGACGAAAAAGTTATACGCGTTCCATAGCGGTAAAATCGTCTGGCGAACTACGTTCTTTACTCCTGCTTTGCTGAATCGCAGGTCTTCGCCTCGAGTAGCTGCAGACGCGAGCAGATAAAGTCGCATTGCATCAGCGCCAAATTCGTTCATTACTTCATCTGGCGGCGGGTAGTTCTTGAGCGACTTGGACATTTTCTTGCCGTCTTCGGCGAGAACAATGCCGTTTACGATAACATTCTTAAACGCGGGGCGTCCGAACAAGGCGGTAGAAAGTACGAGCAGCGTATAAAACCATCCGCGAGTTTGATCTAAGCCTTCTGCGATAAAGTCTGCGGGGAAATCCTGTTCGAACTGATGTTTGTTTTCAAACGGATAATGGGCCTGGGCATAAGGCATCGCACCGCTCTCGAACCAGCAGTCAAGTACTTCGGGGACACGCTTCATCACTCCCTTGCCGTCCGCCGTTGGGAAGGTCAGGTTATCGATGAAATGGCTGTGCAGATCTTCTACTTTCTCTCCGGTTAGCTCCTCAAGCTCAGTCACTGAGCCGATGCAGCGAATTTCACCGGTTTCATCGCAGCGCCAAATCGGCAGCGGCGTGCCCCAAAAGCGATTTCGCGAAATTGCCCAGTCGCGCGCGCCCTCGAGCCATTTGCCAAAGCGACCATCCTTAATGTGGCCCGGCACCCAGTTGATGATGGAGTTAATATGAAGCAGCTCGTCGCGCATCGACTCGACTTTCACAAACCAAGACGAAACTGGCTTGTACATGAGAGGCGTGTCTGTGCGCCAACAGAACGGGTAGGAGTGTTCTATCGTCTTGTGGCTGACGAGTTTTCCGTTGTCTTTCAAGTGTTGAATGATATTGGGGTCAGCGGCCTTGATGTTCTGGCCCGCAAAGTCAGGAACCATTTCGGTGAAGTTGCCGTCTTCATCGACAGGGTCGATAACTGGGATACCGACTTCCTGGAAGAGTGCTACGTCTTCTTCCCCGAAGGATGCACAGTGCACCAGACCAGTTCCTTCAACCGCAGTTACGAAACTTCCTCCGTAAATGCGAAAGGCATTATTGTCGCGCTGATTCTCAAAATAGGAAAAGAACGGCTCGTATTCCAAGCCAACCAGCTTGGAACCTTTGCAGGTTCCCACGATGCGCACATCGGCGACACCCTCAGCATCATCCACTTTCTCTTCACCGAGTACTGGGAAAAGCTGCTCAGCTAAATCTTCCGCGAGCACTGCGATTTCGTGGTCCGCTTCGTTGGCGACGAGGACGTAGTCGATATCGGCTCCGACGGCAATTGCCATATTGCTCGGGAGCGTCCAGGGAGTCGTCGTCCAGACGTACGCGTTGACGGCGTAGTCATCATAGCCGGAGAGCGCCAGTTTCTGCTGCGGTTTGCCCAGCAGCTTCGCCCGAACTGTTACAGCCGGATCTTGGACCGTTTTGTAGTTTAGATTCGCTTCGAAGTTGCTAAGCGGGGTGTTGATTGCCCAGGAATATGGAACACTTTTTAGTCCCTCGAAAATCAGGCCTTTGTCCCAGAGCTGTTTTACAACCCACCAGATGGATTCCATGTAGTTGAGATCCATCGTGCGATACTGGCGATCGAAATCAACCCAGCGGCCCGATCGCTCGACAAACTTTTCCCACTCTTTGGTGTAGCGCAGAACAATTTTGCGGCACTCTTCGTTAAAGCGGCCGACGCCGTACTCGCGAATTGCCTTGGCACCATGAAGTCCTAGAGTTTTCTGAATTTCAAACTCTACCGGTACTCCGTGACAATCCCAGCCGAAGCGGCGATCGACGTGGTAGCCCTTCATGGTGAAGAAGCGGCCTATCACGTCCTTGATTGTTCCGGCGAGCAAATGGCCGTAATGCGGAAGTCCCGTTGCAAACGGCGGGCCGTCGTAGAAAACGTATGAAGGACGAGGTTCGTTCTGGGGCGCACCGACTTTCGCGGGCAGACGGGGGTCGATTGATCGCTGAAAAACTTCTTGCTCCCGCCAATAGGAAAGCGTCTGCTCTTCGAGCTCTGGAAAAGATACGTCTAAGTCAACCGGCTTCATTTAATACCAGCCTCGAGCAGCCCTGAAATTCTCTTGAAAGATTCGGTGATTTCAACAAGAAATCTGCGTCAAAAGCCAGGAGGTTACCTGACTTTTGCCCCGCCCACAAGTAAGCGCCGACCCCTGATACGGCCAGCTTCTCAGCCGCGTCAGCAAGCGGCGGCGACGCGGCAACGAGGTGCTTATCGAGGCTGTCCAGGCACCAGAATCTGAGCTGCCGATCGCGGTAAGCAGCAGCTGCAACTCCCGCTGCACTGGATTCACGGGCGCTTAGCTTGTCCCTGTCGAGGAAGATCGTCCGAACGCTGCTGACCATGTCGGAGCCGGCCTTTGATAGCTCACTCAACACCAGGCCGCGAACCTTAAGTTTAAGAATTCGCCCGTCTACGGCTGCGACCAAAAGGAACTTCCCGTCGTCGCGCATCCAGATGTCTTCCAATCTCGCGTTAAAACCTGTTGTCAGCAGGTTTCTTCGGCCGCGGTTGTTCAAATCCCGCAGCGCATCTTCGTCGCGAATACCCATTTCTAACTCCGTGCGAATCAAGCGCCATAAATAAATGGCTCCGTCACGGTGTGCAGCAAAGAAAACACGCGCGTTCGGATGAAAAGCAATCGCAATTACTGGTGAACGAAGTCCGCGATAGGTTTCGACTGCTTCGTCGTTGTCCTTCCCAGCGCGTTTGCCGTTTTTCACGCGCCATACGAGCACTTCCCCGTTAGAGCGGCCAATTGCTAGGAGCTTTCCGGTAGGGTCCCAAGCTAGTGAATGAATCCTTCCATTTGCGCGATCAAGCTTATGAATAACGCGATGCTTCTCGGTATCAATCACAAAGACCAGCCCGGTTTGCGCTACGGCAAGCAGCCGGTTATCTGGATTAATCTGCACAGCAAAGATTGGTTCAGTGCTTTGATAAATCAGCTCAGAACTCAAACTCGAAGCCCCTGCGCCGTCTCGAACAAGCTTATGTCGCAGCACTTTGCCGTCTTCACCACCCGTATAAGAAACTAAACTGTCGTTCGAAGCGTCGATGGAATTAATGCTGCCGCGGTGCGCAGAGAAGCTTTTAAACGCTGACGCAGGAATGATCTTTGTTAACTCTTCTTCGGCAACACTTCTGCGCTGTGCGAGTTCAGGCAAACTTCCGGACTGCAGCTTACTATGCGGATCTGAGACGACTTGACCGAGCTCGACCTCGAGAGTTTTCTGGTCTCCCGGACTGTAATCGTCCCCTGCGCCAAATGAGCAGCCCGAAATGAGGTACACTATGAAGGCGGTGAAAATGATTCTGCGCAAGGCTTCCCCCAGCTACGGCGCTATCCAATTTATCGGAGAGCTAACTATGGAGTAAGATAGGCGCAAAAGCCAGTGCAGATAAGCCCCAGCATCTGCTTGAAGTAGTTAGAACTTATACTCCTGACCAATCCACGATGAGCGCGAATTCTGGGCTTGAGCAGGTTGCTGCGCACCAGCACCCTTGCGACTAGGACCAGCTGCAGCTCGCGCACCCGCGTGCTGAATCGCATAGTCCATTGAAACCGGCTTGAGGTGAATCTTCTCGCCGTCAATTACTTCATACGCACCAGTCGGTCGGCCGCTGGAGTTTCGAGCAAATACAATCGTGCCATCTGGCAGGTCCCACCAGCCGTGCTCGACGTTAGCCGGAGTTTCGGAAATATACTGAGAGTACATCAACTCTTGATACGCGATTCCGTCAGGCAATTTGAGACCTGCAATTTTACTGGACGCAAGCGCAGTGGAAAGATTCTCCGGTTTTAAAAATGACTTTTCAGTTCCGTGAGTGACGACAAACGCGTCACGAATCCCGCCGCCCGGGCCATAGCCGAATACAATTGTTCCTGTGGGCAGATCCCACCAGCCAAGCATTACACCATCAGGGGTAGATTCGATGAAGCGGCCGTTGTTGTGGATAAAGGCAGGAGCCGGGCCGAAGCTAGCATCGGCTGCGGGCTGCTTAATTCGCGGAGCAGTGTCTGCCGGTGCTGTTTTCTCTTGAGATTCTGGCTGCACCTCTTCGGCTGCTGCGGGCTGCTGCGGCGCGCGCACAACCTGTTGTGTAAGCTTTTGATTTAATCGTTTAAGAAAATCTGATGAGACGGACACCGCGACATCTGAGGCCGCCCAAACCGACGAGTACATCGAGAAGATGACACCGGAGAGTATGCCAAGCATAAGAAGAAACTTGATGCTGCTGTATGAGTAAGATCGGTTCATGCTTTGTCCCGTTTTCAAGCTGCAAGAGTAACCTGGGCTGCTCAGCCTAAAACGCTTTCAGAACAAATAAAGAACCTAGTGGTAAGACGATTAAATTCTACAGCAGCAAGCTAGGTTAATCAACTTTTCGTGAAGAAAACTATTAACTTATTTTTACTGCACTAGAACAACTATTCGAGCCCGCGAGCCTGATCAAAGACAGGAATCTTTGCGTGAGTGAAAGCAGGTATGCGCTGGGGGCGCGGTGTCAAAACGTCGTAACTGTCCTCTGGTGGAGGCGCAGCACGACGAAAAGACGTAGCGCCCCCAGCTGGTGTTTACATGAGCAACGTGGCTCATGTCCGACGATCACCACTCCGCCGGGACTGACCTAGACGTTCTTCGGAACCAGGAACTTCACGCCGTTGTGGGACTGGACGATGAACGTCGTGCCCCACTCGGTGTACTCCTGGCCGACGTCGGGGATGCGGCTGCTCGGTGCGAAGTTCGCCCGAACGGTGCCCTTGTCCCCGTCGTACGCCGTTGCCTTCCACCACGCGACTTCGCCGAAGCGATCGTTGCCGTAGGGGAAGATCGAACCGACCGGAACGATGCTCGGATCCGCGGGGATCGTCTGCATCGTCTGGGCGGCGGCAGTCGGAGGTACCGCGGCGCCGGACGTCGGAGACGTCGGAACCGAGGTCGTCGAGGCCGAAGACGAAGACGCGAGCTTCTGCCACCGCTGGGTGACGAGGGCCTTGGAAAGCGTCTTCTGCATCGGCTTGTCGCCCTGGAAGATCTCCACGGCGTCGACAGCGACCATCCCCGGAACGAAGGACGTGGTCACCGAACCGTCGGGAAGCTGGAACAGCGTCGTGCCCGAAGGCAAACGCTCCCAGCCCGAACCGCGGCCGATGTACGCCTCGTGATCCCAGGGACCCGCAACCGGAGTTGCGATGATGTGAGCCGGCGAACCGCTCGGAACACCCGCGGGCGCAGCCGAAGCGGCACCCGGAGCACCCGAAGCGTCCGGCGGCGAGGCCTGGGCTTGCGCCGCGGCCTGCAGGTCGAGACGGCGCAGACCTTCACCCACCGAAATGGGTTTCTGGTAGGGGCCGTCGGCACCGTGCTTCACCTCGATCGCTTGCGTCGCCACACCGTCGCGGTACTGGACGAACGCCCAGCCATCGGGGAACGTCCACCACGCGTGCTCGGGGGTCGAGAAGACCTCCTTGCCGCTGTAGGGACTCTGCGTGACGAGACCGCCCGTAGCCGGATTGACCTGCGCGGAGTACGGGCTGTAGCCACGTCCACCGACACCGGGTCCGATCGGACGCCCGTACTCGTCGTACTGGATCTCGTCTCTGCGGAACGTCCGGGCCGAGTGGACCGGGTGCCCGCCGATGTCGCCGCGCACGTCGTAGCCGATTCGCGTCTCGGACGCGGTCTGCTCGAACTTGGGCGCGACATACCAGTTGTCGAACACCTTCAGGCCGTTGCCGGCGAACTGACGGTAGCCGTCGGGACCGTTGATGTGGGTGATGCCACCCTCGAGGATCCCGAGCCAGTCGGAGCCGTGCCCCTCCTGGTACCACCCCTGCGCACGCGCGGGAGTGGCCGACATGACGAACGTGAAGGCCAAGGCGAGTGCCATGGCCACGAAGTTGATGCGACTACGCATCATGGTTTCACCTCCTGTGAAATGGTGATGACACCGGGGTCGTGTTGCGAGCCAATACTCTTGACTCGTGTGCAGAAAACCTGAAATCCGCACCCCCAGTGGATACCTGCCTTCTACTCAAAGAATTCGCTGCCAAAGATCGAGCTCGCCTGCGCCGCAAAAGACGCACGAAGCCACACGGGCTTCTCGGGCCTATTAACTCGTTGTGGGCTTGAAAGAACTAAAAGCGACAAATAATAACATCAAAAACCGCAAACTACGTAAGCTACTGACATTGCACAGTATTTTTCAAGCGGCAAATCCGCGGTTGTCACTACATGAAGCGGCAGCAAAAGCCACGAAAGCACATTTTGCCGGTAGAAAGTTCTCGGGGATTTAGCTAAGAAATATTAATCGCGACAATCGTGCTGAACATCTAAATGTTAACTGTTGATGTAAGAGTTTGAATACACGAGACAAGCGCGGCAGCTTTTTAAAGCATAAAACAGCAGTGATGTGTTTTAATTCAAGTGGCGCGTGGTTTGCAGGTAAATCTGCGAACAAATCAAAATTTAAAGGACGCTTACGCATGAAAAAAGAACGAAGACTGAGCGACCTCGTCGAAAAGCAAAAAATCGACCCAAAACGCAGCAAGCAAGACTCCGACGCGTCAAAAAACCTCGACGTCAAACCCAGCGAAATCGATCATCTAATCGAACAAATGTCGTCGAAGCGACGGATCAATCGTCTTTAATTAGACCTAGCTCTTTCAGCTGATTGATTAACTTTTTCGTTTCAATTGGTTTAGTCAGATAGGCTTCACATCCGACTTGAAATGCGTTGAGGATGTTGCCCGAATCATCGAGCGCAGAAATCATGATGACTTTCGCGGCATCCGCGTCGGAGACGCCGTTCTCCTGCTCGTACTCGCGAATGTGGCGCAGCACTGCCTGACCGTTGACTTCAGGCATCATGATATCTAGGCAAATTAAATCGAACGGTTTTCCGCTTTCAATCGCGGCGCAAAACTTCTCGATTGCAATCTTGCCATTGTTGGCGATCTCGACCTCGGCGTAGGGCTTGATGATGTGCCTAAGCAGCTCCGCTCCGGTTGCGTCATCTTCGACGATTAATGCTCGCATGGGACGTCTCTAATTAATCGAAAGTTCTTAAGTATTATTCGACAATTGCTGTAGGAAGCTTAACGCAAATTGCCTCAAGCGACACTCATTCTCTGACTAGAAACTCAGAACTTTGCAGCTCTCTGGGCGCCTGATCTATTGCCTCGAGCTCTGGCAGCTCGCTGGAAGTGCTCGTGCCCAGCTCCTTAAACTTCCGGGCCGTCACCAATACTCGGCTCTCCAGAGAACCGACTGCTTTATTGTAGGAATCCACGGAACGCTCAAGGCTGCGCTGCAGGTTTGAAAAGTGTCCGGCCAGCGCGTTAATGCGGTCGTATAGTTCTTTGCCGAGGGTACTCATGACTTTGGCGTTTTTGGCGAGCTGCTCCTGTTTCCAGCCATATGCAACAGCCTTTAGCAGCGCTAGCAGAGTAGTGGGCGTGGCCATAATAACTCGCTGGTCATTGCCGAATTCAATCAGGGAAGGATCTGTCTCCAGCGCGGCACTGAAAAATGCTTCGCCAGGAAGAAACAAAACTACGAACTCAGTCGAGTCGTCGAGATGCTCCCAATAACCTTTTGCACCGAGCTGTCGCAAATGATCTTTAACAAGTCTGGCGTGATCTTTCAGGTGTTTCGCTCGCAGCTGTTCGTCGGTCAAAGACATCGCCTCAAGATAGGCCTCGAGAGGTGCTTTTGAGTCGACAACAATCTTTCGATCGTTCGGCAAATGGACTGTCATATCTGGACGCAGTTTTCGGTCTTCTGCGGTCAGCGTAGTTTGCTGGGAGAAGTCGCAGTATTCCAGCATCCCGGCCATCTCGACGACGCGCTTCAGTTGAATTTCACCCCACGCGCCGCGGACCCGCGGAGTACGTAGAGCCTGAACCAAATTTCCAGTTTCACTGCGAAGCTCCTGCTGAGCTGCACCAAGCGCCTTTACCTGTTCGGTCAGTTCCCCGTAGGCGGTGCGGCGAGTCTTTTCGATCTCTTCGATTTTTGTATCAACCTTTTCCAGCGACTTGTGAATCGGCTTAACTAGTTCGTCTATCGCCGTTTGACGCTTTTCCAGCTCACCCTTTGCTCCCTCCTGAAGCTTTTCAAAGGTCTGCTTGGCTAAATCAAGGAAAGACTGGTTGTTGTTCTTTAATGCATCGAGAGAAAGCGCCTTGAAGGTATCGGTCAGACGCTCCCTGGCTTCCTCTAGAATCCGAATTTTGTCCTGAGTTGAGCGGCGTTCGTCTTCTATGCGCGTTTCGAGCTCGGCGCGCTCGGAGCGAAGCGATGTGACATGTTCGCGAAGCGCAGCAAGCTCTCGCTCCTTTTCGTCTGAGTTCGCACGAAACTCAGCCAATTGGATCTCTCGCTGATGCAGGCGCTCTTCAAGCACAGCCGCATTGGCCGCACGAAGCTTTCCCAGTAAAAATCCGATCAGCAGCCCGAAAGCGGCGGCACTAATTGCGATAATGTAGATTGTGTCCATACTGCCTTGTTGGAAAATCATGCTCAACCAAGGCAGAGATTAACACACTCGGGCGGCTAAACCCCAGGCTTAGTCATCGCGATTAGATCCAGGGCCTTATCGAGGTCCTGCTCGCTCATCACGCCGCGGCGCAAAGTAACCGCTCGGATTGATTCGCCGGTTTTAAACGCCTCTTTCGCGATATCCGCTGCAGTGTCGTAGCCGATAATCGGTGCCAGCGCCGTGCATGTAGCAATGCTTGCTTCCGCTAGGTGATGCAGGCGTTCAGTGTTCGCAGTAATTCCGTCTACGCATTTTGCCGCAAAATTCGCCGCACTTGCAGCCAGTAGTGAAATCGACTCGAGCACGTTGTGCGCCATTACCGGCATCATCACGTTCAGCTCAAACACACTCCCCGACAATCCACCGATCGCAACCGTCGTGTCATTCCCGATGACCTGCGCGCACGCCATCAGCACAGATTCTGAGATAACCGGGTTGACCTTGCCTGGCATAATTGACGAGCCGGGCTGCACTTCAGGCAGCGCGATTTCCCCCAGTCCGCAGCGCGGCCCGCAAGCCAGCCAGCGAACGTCGTTAGCAATCTTCGAGAGGCTGACCGCAACGGTTCTCAGCTGACCGCTAAGCTCAACAACCGCATCCTTGGCACCCTGCGCTTCAAAGTGATTTCTTGCTTCAATAAACGGCAGCTTTGTTGCTGCAGAAATTTTCTGGGCGATCTTCGCGGCAAATTCTGGGTGGGTATTCAAACCGGTTCCAACCGCAGTCCCACCCTGAGCTAACTCAAACACGCGCTTGAGGCTGTCAGTCACACGTTCAATGCCGAATCGAATTTGAGCGTTATAGCCGCTAAATTCCTGGCCCAAGGTAATCGGGGTTGCATCCTGCAGGTGGGTTCTGCCGGTCTTAACCACATCCGCAAATTCAGCAGCCTTCTTCCCGAGCGAAGCCTCCAGAGTCTTTAGCGCTGGGATGAGTTCGTTATTCGCCTGTAGAGCTGCCGCGATGTGAATCGCTGTTGGAATTACGTCATTTGAAGACTGACTCATATTCACGTGATCATTAGGATGAACCTTCAAATCAGATTCGGCCAGCTGCATCGCTCGGGTAGCGATCACTTCGTTCGTATTCATGTTTGAGGATGTGCCCGAGCCGGTCTGGAAAATATCAACTACGAAGTGCTCGTCCAGTTGACCATTCTCAACTTCCTTTGCAGCGCGCTTAATCAGCTCGGCTCGCTCTTTGTCCAGTAGTCCAAGTTCAGCATTAACTTCCGCAGCCGAATGCTTGATTATGCCCAAAGCACGAATCATCGATCTGCCGAAGCGCAGTGAGCTGATTGGAAAGTTTTCGACAGCACGTTGGGTCTGCGCAGCGTAAAGTGCTTTCACCGGCACTTTCATTTCACCCATCGAGTCACGTTCCATCCTGTAATCCATCTCAAGCTCCTTGATTGCTGATTTAAAGCTGTAGCAGAGCGCCAGCCCCTGCGGCGCGGGACTATAAACTCTTAGCGCCAAAAGTTACAGTATGGTCCGATTTAAGGCGATTTATACGGGGTTTCACTACAACTAAGTTGTTGATATCGTATCGTTTATCGACGAATCAGCAGCTTTATGCTGTAAGCTAGATAACTTAAGCTGACAGGTCTCCGTGTCGACACCTATATAGTAGGGGTGCGCACTTCGGATGCCTTAGATTACGCCGCGCTTGTGCCATAGCGGCGAGAGCGATCGAAGTGCTGCGCATACAAAGTGACATGAAGGTTTGTCTCATTCTGGTGATGGATGGACGATAACGACTACCACGCGGACGAAGCCGCGCCGGGAGAGGTATTGCAAGACGAGGCGTCCGAACCACCGGAGCACCAATCCTCAAGCGACGACGAGCACCGCTCCGGCGGTCCGCAGAGCATGGAAATGCCGGCGGCAAGCTATATCGTGCGTGAAGCACGCAGACTTGCCGGCGACAGAAATGTGCGCGTAAGCGACATTGCAACCTGTGTTTCACAGGATCCGATTTTAATTCTCGAATTGCTTAGAGTTGCCAACTCAATTCATTTCATTCAAGACCGCCCGCCAATCACCACAGCGCAAACTGCAGTCGTCCACCTTGGCTCACAGCAGGTGGTTGAAATCATCGACAAAGTTGGAGAGCGCGCACCACTAGAAGACGGCGACGTCTATCGAGCACTCGAGACCCTGCGTTTTCAGGCTCAGCGCATTTCGATTTGCGCCCGCGTACTGGCTAATGCCACTCGAAAGGATCTAGCATCCGAAGCGCAGACAACAGCGCTGATGTCGGTCCTCGGCCATATGATGGCCTGTTACTATTTCGGCTATGAATACGTTTCACTAAGCAATGAGCTTAATCGCAGTTCGCTGGCTTACCGACTGTCCAACCATTACAACTTCGACATTCGAACCCAACAAATGGCCTACCTGCGCCGCCATGGATTTCCTGAAGTGTTGGCTTTCGCGCTTGATCGCGACATGACCTGCAAAACTCCCTGGCGCCAACCCCTACGCTACTTGGTGCAGTCTGCGGTCGAACTTGTTGAAGCCTGGGACGGCGGCAAATGGGAGAAGTATGCTCCCGGACAGCGCCTGTCCTCCAAGTCTGCAGTCCGCCTGCTGCAGCTAAAGGACGATCAATACGAGAACGTCTATCAACGCTGCGAAGAATATCTCTCGTCCTTGAGCGAAGTTCCGGCGTTTACAGAAGATAAGAAAAGCTCTGACGACGCTGACGCTGGTCGCGATGCCGGTGGACCGATCGAACTGGACGAATTGGACGATGACAACGACGACGTCGGCGAATCCATTGAAAACCAGGAGCAGAACGGCGCCGCCGAAGAGGGCGCGAGTCTCGTTGAACCGATCAGCGTAGACGATATTGCGCCTGATTCGATAACTGCGTTCATGTTTGCAAATCTACCCGAGCCCGAATTCGACGAAATCGAAGATTTCGACTTGGAAAACCCGCCGGAAGATTTTAAGTACAGTCGTCAAGCACAGTGGGTAATCGACGAGTTCGCTGAGCTTTTCACTGGCGAGGAAGATCCCTTCCGAGTCCTGGAAGACGTAATGCAGCGCTTGATTTATCGTGGTCCATTTTCTCGCGCAGCAGTCCTCAAGTTAAGCAAGGACCGCAGAAACGCACAAATACTAGCCGCTGTTGGTGACGGCCTCGAGTCCGGCACTACGATTTCATTTAAAGACCCCCTGTCACCGGTAGCCGGATGCAGGACGCAGGTTAAGTCTTTCAACGCAGGCAAAGTTGAACATACAGTTGCTCCGTTCGGCATCACATCTTTCGCGGTTTCTCCGCTTAATATCGAAGATGACACCCCGGTTGCACTCTATGCCGACTGCGGACACGATGATTCAATGCCGTTTGAAGCGCGGCGCATCTTTCGTTACCTAGTTGCGTTAATCAATAGCATTATGCCGAACATTCGAGACGCAGCCTAAGCGCCATCGGCTAGCAACAACTTTTCTTCCCGGCCGATAACTACTCGAACAAAATTTCCGGTTAGCAGTATGATGCCGACAGAATCAGGCAAAACCCTGCTGGGCATAGCAGTTGCCATTGCAATATCCGCAGTGGTGCTGCGATTCGCAGCATTAAACATCCACAGCCTACTCGAACACCGCAGCATTCGCTCGCAGCTCGAACGCCTTGATGCGTATTTCGCCAGCGCCGAACAAATCCGCACTTCCACCAATCAAATCGTAGCCCTTGGTTTCAGCAGCGCAAATGCTCTCACTCCACTAGAACCTAAAACAGCGCTGCCTCCCCTAACCTTACCCGACAACATCCACCTATCCTCAATACGCTTCGGCGAAACTCCGTACGGTCCTGATTCTCTCTGCTTCTATCCCGGTGGAGCCGCAACGGCCGGCTCCCTGACTTTAGAATCTTCTACAGGCCAGAGCTGCAGCTTAACCCAGTCGGTTCTAGGCGTGCGGAGAATCAGATGCGAATAAATAACAACCGAGCCGTATCAACAGTCGAGACCCTGGCTGCCTTATGCATTCTCAGCTGCCTGCTATCGGCTTTCTGGTCGCAGTTGTATTCAGATCAGGCAAACAACCGCGAGTTAAGCGCACTGCACTCGTTCAGCAGCGAGCTTCGAGTCCTTCCCGACCGCCTGCGCGCTCTAGCCCTGCTGGATAAAGGTCCAGTTAACTTTTCCGCCAAGCAGTTTTCAGCTCAGTGCACCTCCCAGGACCCACAGCAGCCGCAGCTGCTCAACTGCACCATCAACTTTTCAACTCCCGTACCAGCACTCATCGAAAAAAATAGCGATATGCGGCTGTGGATCCCTTAAACCTATCTCGCACAAGCCTCCCGCGCGGGTCATCGCTGCTTGAACTGCTGGTTGCTCTGTCGCTGTTCTCGCTAATTCTCGCGCTTTCCACGCCCGCCGTTACCTCAGCGCTGCGCTACGCCGTCGAGCGATACAAAACTCAACAGATCGAATCCGACGCACGGCGTTTACTTGAGACAGCACGCCTCAGTGTCGAACAGCAAAACGCACTGTGGTGTCTTCCACTTAGCAGGGTCCATCAACATCCTGAAAATACGCTCGAGTGGCTGAACCCCTTGCCGGAAACTGAAGCCGTCACCAGCATCGAAATAAACTTACGCGCTGCCAAAAACTCCTTTTGCTCTGTCAGCTCAAGCTACGAAGCAATGCTCGCCATCAATCTCGACGGCACAAGAATTCTCCACGGCCGTCCCGAAGGAAACTGTTCTAATGAACTGCCGTCTGCGGAAATAACCGCTCTTGAGTCTCTGCTTGGCATCAATGCTAGCCACCTAGACGGACCTGCGGCTCTCTACATCCCTATCGCCGAAGTAAAATCAGTCTATATCGACAACGCTCAAAACGCGCGAGTCTTCCTGCACCTAAGCTCAAGCAGCCAGCCACTTGCCAAAAACGTCGTCAAATTTTCTGTTTCGCAGCAGCTGCTCTCGGCAGAGATTGCTTCCCCCGTTTTCGCAAAGCGCCTGCAATTCACACTGCCAGCCGTCTTTCCGCCTAAGCCAGCACTGCCAAACTGCATCGATGTCATCCTCTAAGCCGCCGCGATATAATGCAGGGTTCGCCTTGCCTGCAGTTTTGCTAGCAACGCTCGTGTTTGCACTCCTCTCGCAGACACTGTGGTCTTTACTGCAATATCGAATTCGATCGGCACGTGCTGAACTAATCAGCTCTGCTGAAAATCTTAGTCTTCAGTCAGCCTTCTCCGACCAAATGGCGGCGCTTAGCCTCGGCAACTCAAGCCATGAATTATCGCAATTAGCCGTTCTGCACCCGGGTAAGCGGCTGGTAAAACTCAAGCCAGACCAAGCTTCGGTAATTCTAAACCCACGGACTCATTTAGTAGCGGTTTCCCCGGCTGCACTTCCCCAACCAATATGGAAATCTCTCCTTGGCAATTCGGAAGCAGAGCAAACCACATGCCCCTTTTCGCCGCACAATTCCCTNNATCACCCAGAGACTTTGCGACGTAATCTCACTTAAGCTCCAAAAGCCCACCGTGTTTAACGGGAGCCTCAACAGCAAAGACTTCTCCATCCATCCTACCGACGGAGCAATCCGCATTATCGTGTTTGGAAATCTTTCCGCCGAGCACCTGACTCTCGAGCCATCTGCCGCATCGACACCGATCGAGATAGTAGTCGGTGGAAATATTGAAATTGCTTCGCTCCATGTCCTCGATGGCACACGCACGCTGCTCCACAGTCGTCGAGGCTCCATCCACATCGCTGACCTAAACGGCAGCCTCAACTGCTCCGCCTCCTCGCAACTGCGCCTGGAATCGTTCGTGGAAATAAGAGTCGGCGCACAGTCCTATCCCACGCCGGCAGCCGGCTGCGACGTAGTGCGCAGCAGTAGAGCCTGGACATTTGCCACTGAAGTTGGGCAGGTTGATAAAAACTATTAATAAAAACAGGCTGTTTACTGAGTTTTCCAGCAGTTCGCTCTGAGCTGTTGCTAATGGTTCTAAAAAGCTGCGAAAGATACTAAGGTGGGAAACGCCTCAGCTGCGGCTGTGGTAGAATAAATGTATCCTGCAAAGATCAACTAACACTGGGGAATATATCGGGGCATGGCGAGTGATCGGAGCATAATGATTGTCGAGGACGACGACGACGCAAGACAGATGGCGCAAATGATCCTCGAGCACCAAGGTTTTTCCGTTGAAACTGCCGCTAATGGCAAAGAGGCCGTAGAGAAGCTTAAGTCAGTCATCCCTGCCTTGATTCTGCTCGACATAATGATGCCCGAAATGAACGGCTACGATGTACTGGTCCATCTTAAGCAGCGCCCCGAAACTCAGAATATTCCGGTAATTATGCTGACAGCAAAAGGAACCGGTGACGACATGATTACCGGCTACCAACACGGTGCCGACTACTACATCCCCAAGCCCTACACGCGCGAACAGCTTCTGTACGGCATTAAGTTGTTCATAAATTAGCGCGCATGCCTGGCTTCATTACAATCGAAGGCGTCGAGGGATCGGGCAAGTCAACGCTGCGATCTAAACTTGCCGAATTCTTTCGCGACAATGACAAGGAAGTAATTATCACTCGCGAACCCGGCGCAACTATCCTGGGCCGATCTCTGCGCAACATTCTGCTAAGCCCAGACACAAAAAATCTCACTAGCACAGCCGAGCTGATGCTGTTTTGCGCCGACCGTGCTCAGCATGTCGAAGAGGTTATTCGTCCCGCTTTAGCACGAGGAGCAGTTGTAATTTGTGATCGTTACGTGCACTCCACTCTGGCTTATCAAGGATACGGGCGAGGACTCGACATGGAAGTCCTGCGCAGCATCTCAAGCTTCATCACTAAGGATTTGATGCCGGATATGGTGCTGCTGCTTGATTTAGAGCCGGAGACAGCGCTGGCGCGGGTGCAGTCCCGAGTAGAAAAATCAACGCTCAGCTTTAATGTCAGCTCCCTGGAGAACCAAGGACAAATCGATCGCTTCGAACAGCAGTCTCTCGAATTTCACACCAGGATTCGCAGCGGCTTTCTTGAACTCGCTGCGAACGATCCGAATCGCTTCACGATAATTAATGCAGCGGCCGAGCCAGAAGAAGTTGCTCGGCAGGCAATAGCTGCAATCCAAGCTGTTTCTAATTAACCGAAAGTGCAAATGCTAGACGCAGAATCCTTAGTTGGACATAAATCTCAGCTCCAGCTGCTTAATCGAATGATTGATTCTTCGACAATACCGCACGCGCTGCTATTCAGCGGACCGGAGGCAATCGGCAAACGTCTGGCTGCGTTTTCGTTCTCCGCGTCACTGCTGGCCCCTAAGTCAGACGTGCAAGGTGCTGCAGTTTCAAGAACTGCCGCGTTATCACAGGTTTGGAGCAACACATTTCCTGATTTTCACGTGCTTGCGAGAGAACATGATGCACGCGACATCTCGGTAGAAAATGTTCGCTCGCTTTGCGATGAACTGATGTTAAAGCCCTATTACGGCGGACGACGCGCTGCAATCATCAATGATGCACATCGCATGTCCCTAGCGGCAGCCAATGCTCTGCTTAAAACGCTCGAAGAACCCCCGCCGAGCACTCACATAATTCTGATTACCCATGCTCCGCACAGACTGCCGCCGACGGTAGTTTCGCGCTGCCAACAAGTTCACTTTGCTCCGCTTCCTGCAGCAGAAATCAGTGCAGTCCTGCAGCGTCTGCTGGCAGCTTGCGGACTTTCAGGCTCAACCGCCAAAGAACTTTCCTCACTGTGCGACGGCACATTGTCTGCGTTGCAACTAGATCCTTACTTGGATCCTGCCACCTCCCAACCGAACGACATTGCTGCGCTGACTGAACATTTTGAAGAACTCTCGACAAAGGTAAAAGCACTGCGCAAACAGTGCCGCGCGCTGGCTGCCGAGCGTCCGACAGTTTCTAACGTGACCCGAGTTTGCCAGTCCCTCTTCGGCACAAAAGAGCAACTACCGCTCGCTCGAACCATCGCTAGACAGGAAGTAAGGCGCAGACTGCTGGAGGGACCTTCTGAAAGCCGTGCCAATGCGCTAATTCGCTTTCTTGAAGCAGAGCGGCTCATCGACAGCCGCAGCGCCCAAGCAGAATTGCAGCTTTCGGCCGCAATGATTCAAGCCTACTGCCGCTAGAAACTCAGATTTGCGGCGCACTGTAAGCTGCGGTAATCTCCCGGCGCTAAACTTCAAACAGGAAAATTGTCATGGAAAGTGCACAGGAAACTAAACCAGCTGAGGCTGTAGAACCTAAGGTTCAAGATAATCTCATCACCTTTGATGATTTTGTTAAGGTCGAACTTAAAGCAGCGCAGATTGTTGAGGCGGAAGATCTCGAAGGCTCCGAAAAGCTGCTAAAGCTGAAGGTCGATGTTGGAGAACCGTCGGGACCGCGGCAAATCCTTGCAGGCATCAAGAAGCACTTTTCTCCTGAAGAGTTAATCGGACGAAAAATCATCGTCGTTGCTAATCTTAAGCCGCGCAAAATGATGGGCCACGAGAGCAACGGCATGCTTCTGGCGGCGAACGACCCCTCAGGCGGACTTAATCTAGTGTTCCCCGGCGACGCGGTACAACCTGGAACTAGAATTAGTTGAACACTCCTGAGCTGATTGAGACTCACTGCCACCTGAACTACGCCGAACAGGAGCAGCTGCCGACACTATTTGCAAATGCGCGCAAATGCGGCGTAAACCGCATGATCTGCATCGGTGCCAGCGATGGTCTAAAATCCATCGGTGAAGCGATCGCCCTGGCGGAGACCTACGACTTCGTTTGGGCCAGCGCCGGTCTGCATCCGCACGATGCCGGCTCGTTCACGAGCGCTGATGAGATTGAAGAGATTGCCAGACATCCCCGTGTAGTTGCAGTTGGTGAAACAGGTCTCGATTTCTTTCGTGATTGGTCGCCATTTGATGCACAGGAGCTCCTATTCAAAAGTCAGATTGAGCTCGCGAAACGAGTCGGCAAACCGCTGATTATCCACTGCCGCGACGCAATGAAACAAACGGTTGCGCTGCTGCAGGAAGGCGGTGCGGACACAGTTGGCGGCGTTTTTCACTGCTTCGCCGGGACAGCCCGCGATGCGGCTGTGCTGAGAGAAATGAACTTTCTTGTTTCCTTCACTGGAAATCTGACTTTCAAGAAGGCTGTCGAACTAAGAGAAGCAGCGAAGGAAATTCCGCTCGACCAAATCATGGTCGAAACAGACATGCCCTATATGGCGCCGGAGCCATTTCGCGGCAAACCAAGTGAACCGATGCACGTTTATCAGGTAGCCCTGAAGCTGGCAGAGATTAAGCATGTCACGTTCGAAGAAGTCGCCGCACGAACAACGGCCAATGCGGAGCGTTTATTTAAACTACCGGCAATTAAGGCCTGACGTAACGCGAGCCAGGCATCGTGCGAACAGCCTTTTTCTTAGGCTTGATAAATTCGTTTACCATTGCGCCGCCGAGTAGGATCACCGGATAGATCAACCAGCTCACAACGCCTTCTTCGAGTTGGAAGCCGAATGAAGCGAGTAAGTCCATTATCGAATCAAGACCGTATTCCGTGATTAGCACAGCTACACCAAAAGCAATCAGCGTAAATATGAATTGGGAAAGCTGATCTACAGGCGTTTCACTCTGAGCAAGCGTGCCTCTCGCGCGGCGATAGCTCGATTTGATTGTTAAAATAAAAAATGCAAACGGCAGAAGTGCCCAAATAAAGTAAAGGAACATTGATTGCCTCAGTACGTATGGTGCCTCACAACCTACGAACTAATCATAACTCCAGGCCGCAGCCGGATGCTATGAAATTTGAGAGAACAGCCGCTCAGGGCGCTGTTTCCTCTGTTCTTCGTAGAATTTCATAACTTTTCGCACGTATTGCCGCGTTTCTCTGTATGGCGGCACCCCACCGAATTTACGCACGTTTGCCGGTCCGGCGTTGTAAGCTGCTAACGCAAGCTTCCAGTCACCGTTAAACCGGCGCAGCATTTCGCTCAGATACCTGGTTCCACCGAGAATGTTTTCTTCGGGATCGTAAGGATCCCCAACATTCATGGCTTCGGCGGTAACTGGCATTAGCTGCATCAGGCCCATCGCGCCAACATGTGATTTGGCTCTAGGATTAAAATTGGATTCGACTCGAATTACGGCCCAAATCAGGCCTTTGGGAACATCGTAAGTTTCGCTTGCGCGATTTACTATTGGAAGTATGTCTTCTGGATCGAGCTTTTCTTTGTAACGAAACAGCTGCTTCTTTTGGGTGTAGCTTGCGTAGGCACTGGCTTCTGTCGAGAAGAGCTGACCCGGAACAACCATGCCAATGGCCATCACTACTATCAGCAGTCCAACCACACAGCTTGCTGCGCCAAATCGCAGTATTACGCCTTGATGCTCGGCACCTCCGCGAAACCTGCAAGGGGTGTTGTATTTAAGACGCCCCATACGAAACTGCTAAAATCCCTATTGCTCAAATACCTACGTCGGACGCCCAAAGAGGACCTCCATTACGTAATTCGTCACTTGGGCCTGAAAAATAAAGATTTTGAGCCGTTTCACCACAGCCACAACAACACAGCACACCCAAAAATCTGCTGTCTTTCCAGTAAATTACGAACAGCGACAGCTCCGAATCCTTCCGGTGCTGCCCTTATGCTGCTCGCTCTTCCCAAAGGACGCGCTTGATATAGCGCGCTTGGCGGACACCCAAAATCTGTTCAACTGAGATAATCACCGCATCACCCGGATCCATTTCACGGCCGCACTCAGCCTCGTAGTTAACGAGCTTGCCGGCATAGTTGGCGATGTGAATACCTTCACGGACGGTGTAGCGCTCGTCTGCACGGTGCGCTAACTCAAGAAAATCTGCGACATAGTCCAAAATAATTGGAGCAGTATGCGGAAGGTTGGCTTCCAGAATTCGACGCTCCTCGCTGCGGTCCGGATTATCAACCATGATTGTTGGCTGAAGACGCGACTTGATATATTCCGGCAACTCGAAACAGCTGGCATCGTCGTTCATTGTTGAAACAAATCGGAAATTCGGGTGCGCCTTAATTAAGCAGCCGACTTCAATCGACTCGATGTAACGGCGGCTGTCGAGCAGCGGAGCGAGCGATGCCCACGCCTTTTCCTGCATCCGGTTTCCTTCGTCGAATACGCAAACACCGCCTAAAATCATGGCTGAAATCAGCGTGCTCGCGAAGTATTCTACTTTGGAAGTTTCCGCTCCTGTTTCAATAATTACTGTGTTGATCAGAACGTCATTCGGCCGCGTATCGGAAGTAGCCTGAAAGAAGAACACCGGCACTTCCATCATCTTGCCGACGCTGTAAGCTAAAACTGTTTTACCTGTCCCTGGCTTGCCGACCAGACGCGGACTCATCGGCAAATCGCCAGGGCCCGCAGTAAACCAACAGGACTTCATTTGATCGACTAGTTTACGGTTGCCGACCCACTTGAAGGGAAGATCCATCGGTCTGGCGAGGCGGATTTTTACGCCGTCAATTTCGACGTACTGCTTCCCCTCTTCACCGAGAATCTCCAGGTCTTCGGCATTTACTGAATTCTTTTTCTTTTCAGACATCTACCAACCTTACTGAGACTGCCTTTGCCCATGGAGCGGGCGTACTTGTCCTGCACTAGTAATGTTATGAGGGCGCCGCCGGAGGATGTTGCATTAGACGGCGTAAAGAATGTGCTGAATTTTTAAATACTTAAGGCAGTATTCGGCGTAGTCGGGCGATTACCAGGGCCGGTGATGAACTCTTGCTGACGAAATCATTGGCTCCAGCCTGAATTAAGTCGAGTTCCTTTTCTTCTGAGTCCCAGCCGGTAAGCATCAGCACGGGCAGCGAAGCCAGCCGCGCCTCCGCCCTTAAAGCAGACAAAAGCTGCTTCCCATCCATCTTGGGCATATCGAGATCGCACACCATCGCATCGAAGGTATTTTCGCCGAGAA